>JAJYGQ010000003.1 GCA_021785065.1 bacterium | reverse complement strand
AATTGACCCCGCGCCGCCCCTTCGTCTCGCCACCAATCAAAATTTTACACTTTACCTCCTTGCCAGAAATCTCTACCACTTCAAATTTCTTCTTACCGTCATCAACCATCACAATATTTCCCACCGCAAGCTCATCAGCAAGCGATGGATAATTAAACGATACCCGCTTTTCGTCGCCCACAATTTTCTCTGGTGTGAGCGTGATGTAGTCCCCCGCTTTCAAGGTCACCCGTTCTTGATAAAAGTCACCGATACGAAATTTTGGACCGGAAAGATCTTGTAACACTGCTGCCTGAATGCCGGTTTTTTTCGTGGCAATAGCCAGATTGTCAACCTTACCCTGATGCTCAGCAAAATCGCCGTGAGAAAAATTGAGGCGCATGACGTTAAAACCTGCCTTTAAAAGTTTGGCGAGCATTTCTGGCGACTGCGTTGCCGGGCCGATAGTTGCTACGATCTTTGTTTTTTTGTCCATGGAATCCGTTTCTTTAATTTTTTTATTAATAATACTAATTTTTCAAACAGTGGGCCATTTACGACCGTATCCGAACCGAGTTGCTGCATAGTAGCATATAAATCACGCGAGTAAAAATCCCAAAAAATATTGCGGCTCACTTAACTATTGTCACACCCAAAGCGTCATTGAACTTTACCGCGTCGTAACCTAACTTTTTAATGATGTTTAAATCAAAACGAAGCGTAGTGCGGTCCCATGCGGCACCCAGTTCGGGAACAGTTTTTCTCATGTCATAAAAATTCACCACAAAGTCTCCCTTGTCCTTATCGGTCAGATCCAATATCTTGGCATCTTCTGGCAGAAAATCTTCCGTTAATTCGCAACCGTCTGCCAGATATTTTAAGGCGTGTTCTCTCGTCGTCGCGAGGATACCGACTCTATTATCCATTTGAACGCAATGGTGTGGTGTGTTTGGGAAAAATCATAAATCTATCGCTTCTCCTTGGCATTATCACTCCGCGGTCGTTCTTCCTTAGTGGACCGTCTATGCCGTTTGATGTTTTGGCTGTTCCTCGCGAACACCCGTTGCCTCTTTGTTTATTTCCGTTGAATGTTCGCCCTTACCACCCAATTAAGAAGGTTGTGCTTCAAGACTGAATTTGCCAGATAACCCCTTGACATAACGTTATATTTTTACTATCATTTTAACTGGAGTAACTGTAAAAAACCAATGTTCCTTGAAAGGAGATACTGTGAAATTCTCACGATTCAACGTGTGGTCGCTTAGCGACCGTGGTCTTATTTTGTTCAATACCCTTACTTGCGCCTTAGCTGTCTTTGATCCAACAAACGTGGGCAGGGTGCAAAACGCCATCGAAAAAAATAGTGCTGGGGAAATCCCTGACGAGTTCTACGGCGCTATGTTGGAGGATGGTTACCTGGTTGACGACAATCAAGACGAACTCGAGGCAATTAGAAGTGCTTGCCGGGAGCGTCAATCCAAGGTCAATGAATATTCGCTATGCGTCATCCTCACAATGATGTGCAACTTCAAATGCTTTTATTGCTTTGAGGAGCACAGAAACGAGTATTTATCGCCGCAAGAGTCGGATAAGGTTCTGGCAATGTTTCGCAAGATTTGCGAGAAGGCAAAAAGGGTCGAGGTGGACTGGTTTGGTGGTGAGCCGCTTCTTTCATTCGACGCTCTGTGCGCCATGAATGACAAATTCACGATCTTAGCAAAACAGTCGGAGGTGGAATATTGTCATTCCATCACTACTAATGGTTATCACCTGAGTGAAGAGGTGGTGACCTACCTTGCTACAACACCCTTATCTGTTCTCACCATCACCCTTGATGGCCCTCCAGATATTCATGACGCATGCCGGCCACTTAAAGGAGGCGGCCCGACCTTCTGGACCATATTAAAAAACATCAAGAACGCCGTGGCCTCGGGACTCAAGGTCTCAATCCGGGTAAACACGACAACCAGAAATGTGGATCAGATTCCAGAACTCTATACACTACTTGCTGAGCATGGTCTCAAGAACAAGATCGAGGTCAATGTTCAGGCAGTAGTGTCTTCGCCAGCTAATCCTTGCGAATCACACTGCCTGTCAGGATATGATTTTGCTCACAGAGCGTTAGCAATCTACAAGAGGGCGGCGAAAGACGGTTGGGTAGTTCTTCCTCCGACTGAAAAGATGAGAGCACTTGGGTTTTGTGTTGGAGAATATCCCAATCGCTTCATCACCGACCTTAACGGCAATCTGTATCGTTGCGGTCAGATGTTTGAGACTGGGTCAGTTGGCCGTTTGGGCAGCGATGGGACAATCCACCTCGACACTGTGCCGAATGATTTGTGGGTCAAAAAAGACCCTCTCCAATTCTCGGAATGTCGTGACTGCCCCATG
This sequence comes from bacterium, assembly GCA_021785065.1. Taxonomy (GTDB): domain Bacteria; phylum Patescibacteriota; class Minisyncoccia; order Phycocordibacterales; family JAKAEA01; genus JAKAEA01. Next base: position 65,624 of record JAJYGQ010000003.1, on the reverse strand, counting down.
CTCCCAATATGTATGGGCGGATGCAACATGAAGCGCTATCACAAGCCTGGTTGCGACTATTGCTTGGATTGGAAACACGACTTGCCGGAATTTTTGGAGGTTCTCGTCTTAAACGAAGAAAACATTCGTTCGGCTAGCAGCCATTGACATAGTCTCATTAGTTCGTTACAATTGATTTGCGCTTATCAGCGTAGAAAGGAGGTAGCCATGAAGCGCATCAAAACGGCGCAGGCAACAAAAGCCAGCACGCCCCGATCAGCGTTCTCGCCATGCTGTCGAGGTAGCTAATGCCGGTAGGTATAAGCTATCAGCGCCAAAGCCCCGGACTCGTCATGAATCCTGGGCTTTTTTATTTGTTATTTTTATTTTTGATTAACAAAATTAAGAAACTACCTGTCTGACCGCCCGAGCAACATCCTGGTCAAATGATGAACTAGATTTTCTAATTTATCCATGTACACATCGTGTTCACCTTCGAATTTTTTATAATGACCAAGAATTAAACCCTCGCTGTATTTATCATAGTCATATACCAAGACGTGCAACATTTCGTGAACAAGCGTGTACTCTTCATCGCCGCGCCACGGATCCCAAGTCATCAAGATAGAAGCGTTTTTCTTGTCAGGATCGGCTATGAAATCGCCACTTTGACGGTAATTATTTTTCCTTTTAAAATCGACAATCTTTAAATCGAGCTTCCAGTTGTCCATGAGAAGTTTCTTCTGCCATTCGCGCATTAATTTTTCCAAGTCATCCAGAGGCAATCCCTTCACTTTTTTACCTTCCATACCATATATAATTTCTCGATCGTTTTCCATAAAAAGTTTTTAGAAGATTAATCTGATTTAATTTTTAATTTGTTGCGTCATTTTCATTATTCCCATTTTGCGAATAATATACCTAAACAATATTAGCTTAATCTTTTAAAGTCAATTTTGTATTGATGTTCGTGAGTTGGATCTAAATGAATACCCGAATGTGTCCATCCTGGTATTTCAGTAACAAAACTTGTAATTTCTTTGCAGTTAAAAACGGCTATAACAAGATCTTCTTTAGGGTCAGGGAATGCCACGTCAGTACAACCCATATTTTTTAATGATTCCTCAACTATTTTTTTTACATATTCCATTGTTGTATTTTTCATAATTAATTAACAATTAAAATCTCTTCCTTGACCGCGTCAATCGGTACTTCTTTGTGGATGATTTCTTTAACTATCCCATACTGCAACGCCTGTTGGGTAGTCATCGTTGTTCCTGCCCGCATCATGGCTTGGACTTTTTTGAAATTTAGATTCGAATTTTCAGATACAAACTGTGCTATGCGTGTATTTTCTGTTTTAACTGCCAAAAGTTGTTCTTTCAAACCTTTTTCATCGTATGCAACTTGAGGACCTGTTGCGCCATGAAGATAAAATTTTGCGTAAGATTCCGCGGTCCTTTCTTTTGCTGATAAGTATATTACATTAGCGATTGAATCAATATTGTTATTAGCGTGGATTGATATTGGAATTGTGGAATTTTGGATAACTGACGCGATAGTGAATCCTTCTTGAATGTTCCCGCCTAAAGATGAGAAAAAAATAAATATTTTTCTTACTTTAAGAGTGGCTGCCCTATTTATTGCTACAACAAGTTTATTGGCAAAACCCTGTTCAATAATACCGGCAAAAATGATATAAAAATCCATGTTTATTTTTAATAGAATATCACAAAATATTCTCTCAAGAAATACGGTTCCGGCCGCTCTCGTAAGCCCGTGGAGGTTTCGGGCTTCAAGCCACTAATGTTTGTCGCGACCGGCGCAGTATGGTAGTGAAGCCAGCCCATAGGACTTTCTGGCTTCTACTATTTCCTTTAATGTTTGTCGCGACCGGCGCAGTATGGTAGTGAAGCCAGCCCATAGGACTTTCTGGCTTCTACTATTTCCTTTCCCAAAAGAGAGGAAATCTCCATAGCGCTAGAAAGCTCTATGGTGTAAGCGTTTGTGCTTCACTACGATGCTGCGCCAAGGACGCGCCATTGTGCCCGAAAATAAGAAGCCGCAAACCCCACGGGCGGTGTGAGAACCTGCCCGGCTTAAGCGGCCGGAACGGTATTTCTGTTAAAGTTTGATCTTTCCACTTCCTAATGCCGGCAACATCATTGCCATTTTGAATACTGGATCTTTCTTAAATCGTTCAACCAAATCCGTGTAGGCTTTTTGCATTGATGCTGTATCGCCTTTTAAAAGTACTCGTATTGAATCTCTCATCAACGAAAAAAGTTTGTAGAGAACTTGGGTCATATCATTGTGGAGTGCTTCTTCAAAACCTTCGGATTCAAAATACGCGATTGCCGCCGAAAAATCTTTTTTCAAAAATTGATCGGTGTGGTCATTGGTGATATCTACCCCATGTTTTTTAAGACTCCATAAATAGTTCGGCACCTGTTTTTCCATGAAATTCAAGATGTACCAGCCCCATGGTTCAAATTCAATTTTCTCTACAATTCCAATATCTGATATATAGACGTGTTTGGTAATCGCGGCCAAGACTTGCCCAATCTCACGCTCCCCATGCAATGCCGACAATGATCCAATAACACCAAAAGCGTAACAGAACATGATAAATGGATATTCGTCTTTACTGATTTCCATGAATCGATCAAAAGAATCAGTCACGTCTCTTTTGACAAATTCACCCCGTTTAATATCAGCCTTCATTTTGACGATATTGGCGTTAATTATTCTTCCTTTGCTATCGGTCTTTTCGTCAATATCAAACAACGTATTCACAAAATACCTCTGCATCAATTGGCGCAAGACAGCGTTGACATCGTCCTCACCAATCGCGAAACGTTTAGCTATTCGAGAAAAATCTCGGTGCAGACGCTCCTGTTCAACTTGGCTTTCTTTGCTGCCAAGCTCTTTTCTGCAATTTAGACTGCAACGATAGTAGCCATTGGAAAGGTGTAATGCGTGGCCGGAATTTGAATAGACGACAGTTCCTTTCTTGAAAAAGGTTGGTTTTGCTTTGAGTTTTCCATACTCCCGCTTAATAGTGGGCATTTTATTAAAAATTCTATGAAATTTTTGGCTTCAGTTAGCCAGTTGGGTACCGAGAGCGAGAAATTCTGCCAAACAGTCCGTTTATTCTAGCGAAATGCGGACTGTAAATCAACTGCTCATAGAGAGGTGCAAAGCCTACTTCAAAAAGTATTACGGCTTGGAGCTTTCGGATGAGACTGCCCAAGAATATTTAGAATCATTGGCTGGATTAATTGCTGTTATTGCCGAGAGCGGGCAGTCGCCGCCGCGCCACTTTAGTGGCGGCGGGGACGACCCCGCTGTCTGACTTGATAAGTACCTCACATAAGTAACTAGAGAAAAAGAAATGGGATACAACAAAATTATTAAATACGCTCACACAATTGAAACATATGAATACTCACGAGACCTTCCAGATAGACCCCCAAGACAGAGACGCTTTTCGGTTAAAAATGGCGGCGTGGGTGTGGCTCCTGGTGGAGAAAATCCATTACAGCGACACGAATACGAGGGCAAACGCCAAGATAACGCACGGCGCGCTGCAATGGCTTTTAGACGGCTTGTTTCTGCTAACCTTGGAGGAGTTGACCACCCTCTACTGCTTACTCTTACCTACCAAGACAACCAAACGTCTCTCAGTCATGGATACAAAGATTTCCATGCTTTTATCCAGACTCTCCGCCATCAATTCGGCAAACAATTTCGGTACATCGCAGTCCCAGAATTTCAAGACCGTGGAGCCATTCATTTCCATGCTATGCTCTGGGGTCTTCCCGAGACCCTCGCTAAAACAGAGCGACATACCCGATTGGTTAAAGGACTCTGGGGACACGGCTTCATTGACGTAATCCAAAGTGATGGTGGCCCAAGATTATCTTCCTATCTAGCTAAGTATATGACTAAATCTTTTACCGATTACCGCTTAATGGGTCAAAAATCGTATACCTGCTCAAGAAATCTGCTACGACCGGAAATAGTTGGTGGTATCAGTGCCACCGCTGTAGATGCTGCGCTTCAAGAATTGGGTGCCGGTGAGCCGGAAATAGATAAATCCTACGACACTATGCGCCTGGGCACAGGACGACACAGAATTTACAAAATTTGAACTAGTCATTTTCCCATATTGTTCTAAAATTCTCCTATGAAATTTATTCTCTATTGTAGAAAATCCACTGATACTGAAGATAAACAGGTTTTGTCGCTGGCATCGCAAGAAGACGAGCTCCAGAAAATCGTCAAAGCTAATGGCTTAGACGTAATTGCCATTCTCAAGGAAAGCAAATCGGCTAAAGAGCCCGGCCGGCCCATCTTCAATGACATGATCAAAATGATCACCGCCGGCAAAGCCGATGCCATTCTCTGCTGGAAAATTGACCGTTTAACGAGAAATCCAGTGGATGGCGGTCAGATTCAATGGCTCCTCCAAAACAATCAGATTAAGTGCATTCGGACGTTTGATAAAAGCTACTACCCTAACGACAACGTCATCGTCATGAGCATTGAGCAGGCCATGGCCAATCAATACATTCGTGACCTTAGCGTCAACGTCAAACGAGGCAACCGAGCAAAACTGGAACGTGGTGAATGGCCCAATCAAGCGCCTCTGGGATATCTTAACGACAAGACTACCAAAACCGTCGTCGTGGACAAAAAGTATGCTCCGTTTATCACCCGCGCATTTGAGCTCTACGCCACAGGCACTCACACGCTGAAGCAAACCAGCGACATTCTCTACAAAGAAGGTTTACGAACCAAAACCGGCAACAAAATCGAAAAAGGTCAGTTACAGCGCTTGCTCCTCAACCGCTTCTACACCGGCCTCATGCCTCGTGACGGCAAAATTTACCCCGGCAAACATACACCGATCATATCTCAAAAACTGTTTGACACCGTGCAAGACGTTCTCGCCGGCCGGAATCACCCTCGCCCGAAAAAGTACTTCTACGCCGCTCAGGGATTCCTGAAATGCGCCTCCTGCGGCTGCGCGTTAACCGTGGACACCCAACGGGGCCACCAATATTACTACTGCACCAATGGCAGGGGTAACTGCGAAGAACACAAAAAGTATCTGAAATCCGATGATGTTCACGCTCTTCTATCCAACCTTTTTCTCAAATTAAAATTCAGAGAAGAATTGATCGAATTCTCCTATGATATGTATAAGGAAGAAAATAAAGGCAAAATCACGTATGTTGAAAATTCAACGGGAACTCTGACTGCGGAGTTGGACGATCTGCTCAAGAAAGAATTAACTCTGGCCGATGGCTACAGTTCTCAATTAATCCGGGAAGAAGTCTACAAAATCAAGCTTCAGGAGATTGAAAACAAGCGGGTTATTATCAAGAAGCAAATCGCCGAAATCCAAGCTAGGGGTGGTGTGTCGCCTTTTACTCTCGAACAGATTAAAGAAGTTCTTTTAGAGGGCAACAAGGCCGCGGAAACGTATTTGAACTACACCGAGGAAGAAAAGCGAAATATGCTCGGAAAAGTACTCTCGAACGCTTCTATCAAAAACCAAACGGTGGCTTCAGCTCAATTTAAAAGCGTCTATCAAGTACTCGCCACTGCGCCTAAAAACATCGATTTCCGAGGAATGTGGGCGTACCACGACTCGAACGTGGGACCTCGTCATTATCAGTGACGCGCTCTAACCACCTGAGCTATACGCCCATCTACGCTGGAGAAATATAGCAGAAAAAACGCCACTTGGCAAAAGATTTTCAAAAACCAACCAAGAAAAAAGCCGTGACTAGTGTGGTCTAGTCACGGCCTATATCAAGAACTCATCCCTGAGAGTGAAGGACTTTGCGGACCTTCCTCCAGTAGCCTACAGTACTCCGTTTTTTGAAACCGTACGGTCCGCCATTCCACATGCGGGCCAAGTCCTCAAGAGTTGGTCGGTGACCGACCACCCGGGCGGTATCGTACAAACGGTAGTACCGCAGGCAGATGAGAATCGAGAGCTTCCGATTGCCTAAGCAATCAGAGGCCCTGTAATGTGTGTGCCAACGTTTGTCAACGTCGATACACATCAGCTCCCTTATTTGGAGACAACCATACGCCTTATAGAAGCGTTTTTTGTCTCCAACCTTCCAATTATTCCCGCTCGATTCCACTTGTATCAAAGCAGGAATAAGCCTGTGGATGATCTCCCATCGATTCCTACTGTAGCTACCAAAAGCAGCTGCATGAGAAATGAGAAACACCATCCCCGAAATGAGAAAGAACTGACGCATAAGAATACCCCACTAAAAAAGAAAAACAACAAAACAAAACAATAAGTTCGTTGTCTCTCTATCCCGTATGCGCCATGGTGTATAATAGCATATATAAAATATTTGTCAATACTTTTCTGTACCCTAAAAATATGACCTAATAAAAGAAAAACCGCCCTATTAAGGCGATTTTTCCGAATAAAGAAGCGACGTCCTTTATTTTGTTCCGTTTATTTGCGGTCTTTCCCTGCGGTCAGCGCTTTAGGAATTCGCGTTCCATTATGGACTCGTACGAGATCCACAATATCGACTCCGTCAGTCTAATCATCAAGTGATGATTGACGAAATTCACCTTGAAATGTTCCACGAGCAGCTTCCGCTACCCGTGCCTTGTTACGACTTACTCCCTGTTATTGAGCTTACCGTAGGCCTGCGCGAGGCAGGACTTCGGGTATTCCCAACTCCCTTGAGTTGACGGGCGGTGAGTACAAGACTTGAGAACGTATTCACCGCGGTATAGCTGACCCGCGATTACTAGCAATTCCGGCTTCATGAGGTCGAGTTGCAGACCTCAATCCGAACTGGCGCCGCCTTTGACGATTTGCTCCCGGTTACCCGTTCGCGTCGCGTTGTTTGCGGCGATTGTATTATGTGTGTAGCCCAGGATATCAGAGGGCCATGCTGATTTGGCGTCATCCTCGCCTTCCTCCCCCGCTTTAATTAAGAAATATATAAATTCTGCGCCTCCGCAATTCATATTTTTACAGGCGACTAAAATGCAAGCCTGTAAAAATATGAATTGCTGCGGCGTACGTTTTCTACGTTTCCAAACTAAAGCGGGGGCAGTCTCGCCAGACACTTGTAACTGGCAACGAGGGTTGCGTTCGTTACCCCACTTAAGGGAACAATTCAAACCACGAACTGACGACAACCATGCAGCACCTGCCTAACTGCCCTTGTGAGGCTGTAGCCGTTTCCGGTACATTCAGCTAGGTTTCAAACCCTGGTGAGGTTTTTCGTTTACCGTCGAATTGAACCACATAATCCACTGCTTGTGCAAGTCCCCGTCTATTCCTTTGAGTTTTAGCCTTGCGGCCGTACTACCCAGGCGGATAACTTAACGCGTTAGCTTCGCCTCTCGGAGGGTCGATACTCCGAAAAGCCAGTTATCATCGTTTAGGGCGTAGACTACGAGGGTATCTAATCCTCTTCGCTACCTACGCTTTCGTGTTTCAGCGTCAGGAACGCGCCAGCATGCTGCCTTCGCTTTCGGTGTTCCCCATGATATCAACGGATTTCACCCCTACACCATGAGTTCCACATGCCTCTCGTATCTTCAAGTCGTGCCGTTTCCCCTGCATGCCCCCGGTTAAGCCGAAGAATTTAACAAAGGACTAACACGACCGCCTACACACCCTTTACGCCCAATAATTCCGGATAACGCTTGGAGCACTCGTATTACCGCTGCTGCTGGCACGAGTTTAGCAACTCCTTATTCGCCGGGTACCATCAATAAACTTTTTCCCCGGCAAAAGCGGTTTACGTGCCGAAGCACTTCATCCCGCACGCGGCGTCGCTCGATCAGGCTTTCGCCCATTGTCGAATATTCTCGGCTACTGCCACCCGTAGGTGTATGGACCGTGTCTCAGTTCCATCGGTGGGGGTCAGCCTCTCAGCTCCCCTAGCCGTCTTCGCCTTGGTGAGCCGTTACCTCACCAACTAGCTGATAGCGCACAGGCCGCTCCCGAAGCGAATTGCTTCTTTACCTCGAAAGGACTATCGAGTATTAGCTAACCTTTCGGCTAGTTATTCCCGTCTTCGGGGTGCGTACCTATGTTGTAGTACCTCGTCTGCCACTGTCCCGTACCACTCTTGCGAGTGGTACGGGACCGTTTGACTTGCATGCCTTATCCACGCCGCCAGCGTTCATCCTGAGCTAGGATCAAACTCTAAATAAAATTATCCTCGCGAAGAATCGAATAAGATTCTTGACGAGTCAAACGGAACAAAATAAAAGACGCTAGTGAAAACTATCGCTTTAATATGTTCTTATGCCTAACAATAATTTAGATTCGTAGAGTTTGATTGCTCGAATAAAACTGACTTATTTTATTTGGAATTATTTTTGTAAGAATAATTTGGGTACTTGCTGGATGCAGCCGTTTTTACCGGCTCCACCCATCTCAAGTATTTCAAGTTTCAAAGAACCAACTCCCCTATAGAGAGTAGGAGACAGTATATACGGGGAGCCAGTATATGTCAACTCTTTATTATTTTAAGAACTTAAAGGTACTTACCGCGCTACGGAGCAGTTCGTTGCCATTTTGTGTGGCGGGACTAGAGCTGTATATCAAGTATTTTATTCCTTGATGGATAGTGCAGTATGAAGTAAATGATCCCTGCTGTGTTGCCACGGTACCGTAGTAGAAAATGCTCGGCCCAACCGGAAACGCTGTGTAATTACCTCCGACAAACTTCTCACAAACAAGTGAGCCATTGTTATTACTCTGCGTCGTGTCTGTGCTCGCGCTCACGGTAAAAGAAGGAATACCGACAGCAGCACCATTAAAACTAACCAGACCACTTGTAGTGGGGTTACTACCGCCTTGCGGGGCAGTTACCGACATCGGCGACGGATAGAGTAATTCGTAGCCATAAGCAGTATTAATAAACGATTGCAGTTGATTGGATCCTGCGGATGTCGTGGTAGCTTGATTGTTAATTACAGGCGCTGTCGGCTGAGTTTGACTTGTGTGTGTTACAGACGATCGAAAAGGAAGCCAGACGATCAATACGATAATTACAATGACGAGAGCGACAATAACGGCCGACAATACAAATATTGTTTGTTTTTGCGCGACTTCTTTTTTTGTCGGCTGATCATGCATACTCTGGTATATTATTCTTTCTTTTTCTGCCACTTTTCAAAAACAACGAGGAGGGGCGAGGCGACGAAAATCGAGGAGTAGGTACCAACAATAATACCGATAAGCAACATTAGGGTAAAATCGCGAGTCGTAGAACCGCCGATAAGATAGAGCACGAGCAATACAAGGAAAATGGTGAAGGAGGTATTGATGGAACGGCCAAAGGTCTCGCGAACGCTTTTACCCACGGTCGTTTCAAATGTTTCTTTAATACGCTGCTCTTTATTAACACGAAGGTGCTCGCGAACACGATCGAAAACAACGATAGTATCATGCACCGAATAACCAAGAATCGTTAGCACGGCAGAGACAAATAAGATGTCGAGCTGCCCACCGGTAAAGTGGAGATAGATAATAAAGAGACCAGTTGGAATCACCACGTCGTGCACCAGCGCGATGATAGTCGCGAGACCATACTTCCAGCTCGGGACAGGCTCAGAAACTTTGCGGAACGCAAACGTGATAAAAAGCACGATACAAATAATCACAACTGAAAGAGCAATATATGATTTTTGAATCAACTCAGCACCAATAACCGGACCGACCGAATCATACTGCTGTAATGTATAGGGCGCTTTACCATTGAGCGATAGCGCGTTCAAAAACTCAGTTTTCTCGGTATTGGAGAGCTGACGAGAACGAATTATGTAACTTGCCGTACCAGACGGCTGAATCTGGGTATCGCTGAAATTTGCAAAGTGTAAAGCGGTCAGCGCAGCTTGTAGCGTGGCGACAGAAGGACGAGTGACCGTTGCTGCCGACGATGTCGCCACCGCGTGGCTCACTGACACCAACGGTCCCGCAATGCTTGCTGGTCTCACATTTGCCGTAGATGTCGCAGTTGCCCCCGTGTACTCTACTTGCGTCAAGGTGCCCCCCAAAAAGTCAATGCCGAAATTGAAACCAAAGACGATCATTGCCACTACGGCAAGAGCGACGAGCGCGGCGGAGAGAGTAAAGAAAAGTTTTCTGTAAGTGACAACAAACATAGTAGTAAATTTATGATTTATTTGGCTGATTCACCACCGGTGCCGGTCGTGGCGAGTTATTTTTACGAAACCCACAGCCAAAAAGGAATTTAATAAATGGATTTTTATCGACCAGTGAGAGAGCAAACAAAAACGTGCGAGAAATAGTGATAGCCGTAAGCATACTCACCACCACACCAATACCTAAGGTTAGCGCGAATCCTTTCACCGATGAGGTACCCATCCAAAAGAGCACGAGTGAGGTGATGATGCTGGAAATATTTGAGTCGCGAATAGAGAGCCAAGCGCGATGGAAGCCTTCATGAATTGCCTGCACCAACGGCTTGCCCCAACGCAATTCTTCTTTCATTCGTTCGAAAATAAGAATATTTGCATCAACAGCCATACCAATAGACAAGACGAAACCAGCTAAACCAGCAGCCGTCAACGTTACCGGAATAAGTTTAAAAATAGCGAGCGATAATGCAACGTAAATGGTGAGCGCGATAGAGGCGATGAGGCCTGGTAAGCGGTACCACAAAACGAGGAAGATGACGATAGCAAAGAAACCAATAATACCGGCCTTCACCCCTGCTGCCATAGCCGAAGCGCCGAGCGATGGACCAATCGTTTGGGTATTTTCTAGCGTAATAGGCATTGGCAGAGCGCCGTAGTTGAGATTCTGCACGAGCGATTGGGCTTGGCTAACAGTAAAGCTGCCGGTGATTTGGGCTTGGCCGCCACTGATTTCTTGATCAATGACCGGCTCAGAAATCGGGCTATTATCGAGGAAAATGCCGAGCACTTTTCCAACATTATCTTTAGTAATTTGATCAAAAAGCGTTGCTCCCTGACTATTGAATTGCAAACCCACGTAGGGCTGCCCCGTAGTATTATCAAATTCTAGAATAGCACTGGTAAGAAAGCGTCCAGTTAAACCAGTTGGTATAAATCCAGTAATCGTGGTGGTGCCGATTTTTGTGCTCGTCGCCAAGCGAAAATCAAGCGTTGGTGTCTTGCCAATTTGAGCAATAGCATCTTGAACGTTGGTGACACCGGGTAAATCAACAATGAGACGATTTTGGGTGTTGAGACCGCCGGCAATTTCAGTTTGCACGACTGGCTCCGAAACACCAAAAAGATTGACGCGACGCTCGATAACACCTTTGAGCGCCTCCATTGCTCCCGGAATTTGTGACGGCGGAACTTGAGAAACATCGGCGCTATAGGTAAGCTCAGTCCCACCAGCCAAATCAAGGCCTAATTTAAAAGGAAAATCAGAGACAAGACCATTACCAGTGCTCTGTGAAGCAACCACAAACCACCCAAGCAGGGCCGCGCAGATAAGAATAATAACAGTCCAGAGACGGTAGAACGACATGAGGGTGTAGAAATAATGGAAGTGGTAACGTGGCTATCCTACCCCAAATAGCCAAGAAAATCAATCAGGCGCCAGCAAAGGTTAACAATTTCTTGATAGTTTTGAGGGCGATGCGAATATCAAGCATAAACGAGCGGTTCTTAATGTAATAGAGATCATAGGAGAGTTTTTGCTTGGTCGACTGAATGCCGAGTGTGTGGTGAGCGTGACCATCATGATACAGCTGCGCCCAACCAGATAAGCCCGGCTTAATCAGGTGCCGAGTGCCGTAGTAAGGAATCTCTTGCTCGTAGTGCGCCACCGCAGAAGGCAGCTCTGGTCGCGGACCAATAAGCGAGAGATCACCACGAATAACATTCCAAAGTTGTGGCAGTTCATCTAAACGGCTACGTCGTAAAAAAGCCCCGACCCGGGTAATATGATTATCACTTTTTTCAGTCGCCGCCACATCTACTTCATTGCGATCCATTGAGCGAAATTTATAAATAGAAATAGGCCGGCCGTCGCGACCAATACGTTGCTGCACAATAAATACGGGGCCACCATCATCGAGTTTAATAGCGGCAATAATGAATGGGTAGAGTACTAGTGACAGTATCGCCGTTGGCACCGCAAGCAAAATATCCATAATCCGCTTGAATAAGTCATAGCTTACCTTGGGCCGTAGCGAGATATTTTCCAAAAACCAACTGTATTCAATAAGCGATAGTGGGATACGATCAAAAACACTCTCGTAGAGCTTGTGCATATCAATGAAAATCACTTTTGAAAAAATGAGGTTGTAGAGTGCAGCAAGAATCGGCTCGGCTTCATTAGCTTTAAAATCTGCCACAATAACAGAGATATGCTCACTGTAAACCCGCTGCACCACTTCCTCCGTAAAATCAATATCCGCTAATCGATCGAGATCAACAGAAGAAAAAAAAGTTATAGCGTAATGGGGATGATTATTAATTTCGTCACGCAATTCTCGCATTTCGTCGCCACTAGCAATTAAAAGCGCGTTTTGGCGCTGGCGAGGAGCGAGCACAGAAATACCGTAGAGACGCCACACCAAAAGGAGAATGAGCGAGATAACAAGATCAATAAATAAATTTGTTTTGGGAGTGATAATAAAGTATGGAATAAGGTAAAAGAACGCCACCGCCAACGCACTATTCACAAGGTGCACGCGAACAATGGCCCACGGCAATCGATCGCGCAAAATTAAGGTTCGTTTTTCGTACAAACCACCAATATAAAACACAATAAACCACACAATAAACACGAGCGAAAATGGCACCAGGTGCAACTCGAGGAGAGCGGCATTGGGCCATTGACCATACCGCGCCACAAGAGTCATCCACAGCGAAATATAAAAAACGAAAATATCGCCCAAAAAAAGAGTAAAAAAATAACCGCGTCGAAAAGCCATACGTTGCCCAATGTAGCACAAAACCACCTAAAAACAAGCTAGGAGAGGCCAACAATTTCCTGCTTCGCCGCCTCCCGACCAACCAATAATCGGTAGCGACGCATACTCATAAGAATGCCGAGGCCGGCAAATTCGGTAACAAGATGTGAACCGCCATAGCTCATAAACGATAAGGTGACACCAGTTACAGGCAGTAGACCAATATTCATACCCACATTAATAATAATGTGACTAAGAAAGAAAATTGCTAAACCAAGACCAAAAAGTACTTCAAAATTAGAGACGCCCGATACGGCCGCTTGTAATATTCTTGTAATAATAATTGCATAGAGAGCAAATAGAATAACAACACCGATTAGTCCCCACTCTTCAGCAAAGGCAGCAAAGATAAAGTCGGTCTGATACTCGGGTAAAAAATTTAAACGAGACTGTGTACCGTAGCCAATTCCCTCTCCCAAGAGACCGCCCGAACCGACCGCAATAGCAGACTGATACGCGTTATATCCCGCCCCCTGAATATCGGTGAGTGGATGAAGAAATATCTCAATGCGCTGACGCTGGTACTCCTTAAAACCAAAAAACCAGAGCCCCGCGAAAGCAACGAGGCCAATCATAATTACCGTCGCGAGGTGTTTTTTAGAAATACCCGAGACAAGTATCATACCAAACCATATGCACAATACGATAATAGACACGCCAAAATCCGGCTGGACGAGAATAAGCAGCGCAATAATAAGGGCGTAGACCCCGGACACAATCACGTGTCGGATATTGGCAATTTCAACATGCCGCCGAGAAAAATATTTTGCCAACACAATCACGAGAATAATTTGCGCGGGATCTGACGGCTCGATGGAAAAGAGCCCGAGTCGAAACCAACTCACCGCCCCGCGAGAAATGTGTCCCATCACAAAAAGCATAGCGAGCAGCGCTGCCACCGCGATAAAAAGCGTCGTTACTACCGCCGGACGTCGTAAAAAGCGAACATCGACAAAACTAATACCAAAAAATATAGCGAGAGCAATAAAAATCCAAATGATTTGATGCAAAAAAAACGGATTGGAACCAGAAAAGGCGTTCATGGTCACCAATCCAGCCGCCATAATAGGAATAATGGCAGCTAGCAAAAGAGGATCAACGGCTTGAAAAAGACGGCTAAAAAAAGAATTAATTTGGGGTAGGTTGAGGTTCATTAACGACAGGCAACAATTCTACGCGTGTTGGCGGCGTTGCAAACGGTGTAATCCAGGTAAAGACAATGTGTTTACTAACTTGCTGCGGTAAGCTACTAATATATGTTTTAGAAACGCCCAAAGCATTACCAGAAGCATCGTACAGAATAGCGGAGATATCCACGCGAGGCAAATCAGTATACGAAACGTTAGCGATATCGGCCTCAACACGCGGCGTAGACGTCGTAGAAAACGAGGTTTGCAGGTTGCTTATTTGCAGAGCGTTAAAATCGCGAGTAGCTGTTGGTGCCACCTCCCAGAGGATAGGCCCAAACTGAAAATCGGTTCTCGCGGGAAGTTGCTGCCCCACCTTTACTGACGTGTTAACTGAAAGAGTTGATGATGCGGTAAGTTGACTGGCGCTAATATCACTTTCAATGACAGTAAAATTTTGACCAGCAGGGATAAACGTTGTTCCCGACCGGCTACCGAGTAACTGCCCAGTAGCGCTCCAAAAAGTAAACGTGTACGGGACAGAAAATGCTTGGGCGGTGGCATTAAGATTTTGAACATACGCCGCCGCCGAATACACCCCCGGAGCAATTGCAAAAATTCGTGACCAGAGCACAATAGGCTGCTGCTCTTGATCAGAACAAAGTCGAACACACGACCCACCACAGTCAACACCTGTTTCGTTGCCATCTTGTATACCATCGAAACAAGTCGCGGTGTGGCGGGTTATAGAATATAGGAAAAAACCTAAAAACACCGCAACGAGGGCGATGAAAATAGCCAAGTAAATAATCTTACGTTTCGTTGACCACGACACAATACTACTATTCTATCATATAAAAATTGAATACTCTGTTCCGGCGGCGAGCTACTCTCCCATCCATAGACGGTACCATCGCCTCAACGGAGCTTAACTTCTGAGTTCGGAATGAGATCAGGTGTGACCTCCGCGACGAACCACCAGAACACAACATTCAATGTTTTAATTTCTTTGTAATTCCAGGTAACAGAGTATATTTTGTGCTTCGTACATTTCCTGACAAGATCGACCAATTAGTACACCTCGGCTCAACACATTACTGTGCGTACACCTGGTGCCTATCAACGTGGTCATCTCCCACGGGTCTTAACGATTCCTAATCTTAGAGTCGGCTTCCCGCTTAGATGCTTTCAGCGGTTATCCGTTCCCGACATAGCTACGCAGCGGTCCAGCTGGCGCCAGAGCTGCCACACCAGAGGTCAGTTCAACTCGGTCCTCTCGTACTAGAGTCAAATCTCTTCAAGAATCAACGCCTGCAGCAGATAGGAGACCAACCTGTCTCACGCTTGTTTCCACGGATCACTCCGTGCAATGGACTATATTTTTATCTCACTCGGTCTATAAACTCCGAGAAAGATAGTCAACGTGTAGTCTCTACGGGCATTTGTAAAAATTTACAAAATTCCCTAGGTGTCACCAGCACTCGTGTTCCCACGATATGGGCTTCACCGATATAAGTTGACTGTGTCACCGCCGATTACTCGACGGGACCGCCGTGAACAAGTTACAGATAGTTGTGGAACTGAAACTAAACCTCGGGATTCAGACGGTTCAATGCTCAATGTCAAAAATTTCAGAAAATTCCAAAATTCCGATTTGAGCGCTGAACGGTCTGAACCCAGCTCGCGTAAGATTTTAATTGGCGAACAGCCAAACCCTTCCTAGCTTCTCCACCAGGAGGATATCTTGAGCCGACATCGAGGTGCCGAACACTGCCGTCGCTATGGACGCTTAGGCAGTACCAGCCTGTTATCCCCGGAGTAGCTTTTGTCAGATAATCTTCCACCGCATCTAATGCGGATGGTCGGTTCACTTTGCTCTGCTTTCGCACCTGCTCGAGACTTACCTCTTGCAGTCAAGCCGGCTTGTGGCAATGCCCTATCGGCACGGTTTCCATTCGCGCCTAGCCGACCTTAATAGACTCCTCCGTTACTCTTTAGGCTTATTGTTACCCATCTTTTTCTTCATAGAATCAACGAGTGATGTGTAAGGTTGTATTAGTTTTTCAAATTCTTTTGCGGAACTTGATCGTATATACAACCTCCAATATCTTTCTTTTTGTCGATGAAGTGAAGTTTCTATATTGAACAATTTTCTAAACGAATCTTGTATCAACGTAAGATCTTCTTTTGTGAATCCGAGCGTATGTATTATGAAGGTTTCGTGTTTTTCTGATTTCCACGAACCATCATCCATAAACCAGATCGCAACAACTAATGGATTTAGCAATTTACTGATCATTCTGGGAATATGTTTCTTTTTCTCAGTGTAAAATTGCTGAGCGTAAAATCTGAAGGCGCCGTGCGAATATGTGGTAAATCCGACATATTCTTTACCTTGTGATTTTACTTTTCTATACATTCCATTTCTAACCCACTCTTTGAAGTGGCTGTGAAGCCATTCCGTGTAGTCTTGCTGGGCTAACTGATGTTCAATTTTGAGACGATACGTTTTACCGTTATCTTGCGTCTCTAAATGTCCATCGCCCAACAATGTTCCGACGAGAATAGATTTTTGAATGTCAGTAAGTTTGAGAGTGTTTTTGTACTCCCGAATTTCCTTAGTGTTCATTAATGGTCTTACTATATGTAGTAAGCTTTGTGTCGCCACAAAGATCGGACTATATCATCATCCGCTTTCGCGGAGGTTAGCGTGTAGTCTCTGAGGATTTGCTTCTATGCTGAATAAAAATATTAGAATAGGAGCATTTCCTGCTGATTGTCCGCACTTTACGATTTTCACTGCTCAAAAAACTTGAGCGAGTACATAAAGATACTCGGATGTTCCAGCATATAGCTAACTTTTCGATAGCCCTTACGGACTAAAGTCCCCCTGATTTTATAATTTGACTTGGTGGAGGGTCGTTTGAACCATTTACCAAATCTGAGGCGCCCAAAGTTGAGGATAGCGCCCCACTAAAACTGCCCGCCTAGTACTGTTTCCGCGCGTTTTTGCCGCGCGGGTTAGAACGTACACCTATGAAGAGTGGTATTTCACTGACGAGTCCGGCACAACCGAGATCATGCCCTCAACCTCTCCCACCTATGCTACGCATCAACAACGTACGCTCAATACCAAGTTGCAGTAAAGCTTCCGGGGTCTTTTCGTCTAGCTGCAGGTAACCGGCATCTTCACCGGTATTGTATTTTCACCGAACGGGTCCCCGAGACAGTTGCTCAGTCATGACACTATTCGTGCGCGTCAGAACTTACCTGACAAGGAATTTCGCTACCTTAGGATCGTTATAGTTACGACCGACATTCACCAGGGCTTGTACCAGTCAGCTTGATATAATCGCACCGCCGATAGTTGACCTTCTGGCATTGGTCAAGTGTCACCCCCTATACATCCTCTTTCGAGTTCGCAGGGAGCTGTGTTTTTGGTAAACAGTTGCCAAGCATACTTTAGCTGCGGCCTATCTTGCGATAGGCAGGCCTTATTCCGAAGTTACGGCCGCTTTTTTGCCGAGTTCCTTGGGGACTTCTCATTCGTTCGCCTTGCTCTACTCGAGCTGATCACCTGTGTCGGTTTGCGGTACGGTTTCTGTGTTAGTAAGCTTAGAGACTTTTCTTGGAAGCGCGCTTTCCCGAATTGGTCGAGGTCGCCCTCAACAGCTTCGCTTCGCTTGAATGTGCCTTACGGCCGCGTGCGGATTTTCCTACACGCCACTCTCACGACACGAACACCAATCCAATAAGGTGCTCGGGATACTGCACTCCGTCCTCTCATCGCCTAACACAAAAGTCATGGAATATTAACCATGTATCCATCGGGTGCGGCGTTCGCCATCCCCTTAGGACCGACTAACCCTTGGCTGATTGTCATTGCCAAGGAAACCTTGATCTTTCGGCGTCAGTGGTTTTCACACTGATTGCGGTTACTTGTGCCAACATTCTTACTTCGTGACGCTCCAGCGTGGGTCACCCCTTCGCCTTCATCGCAACACGAAAACTCTCCTACCACGCTATTTTTCCGAAGAAAAATAATGTCCTCAGTTTCGGTACTATGCTTAGCCCCGATTATCTTCGGCGCGGAAACTCTCGATGAGTGAGCTGTTACGCTTTCTTTAAAGGATGGCTGCTTCTAAGCCAACCTCCTCATTGTTAGAGAATTTCTACCACCTTAAGTGCACTTAGCATAAATTTAGGGACCTTAACTGGAGATCTGGGCTGTTTCCCTTTTGACCAATGGAGCTTAGCCCCCACAGTCTAACTGCCGAACTTTTAACCAAGAGTATTCGGAGTTTGATAGGTCTCGCGAGCTTTCGCCCTGTCGAGACCTTCCAGTGCTCTACCCCCCCTGGGAACATTCGACGCTAACCCAAAAGCTATTTCGGAGAGAACCAGCTATTACCAGGCTCGATTAGCTTTTCACTTCGACCCACATGTCATCCGAAAGTGTTGAACGGCTTATCGGTTCGGGCCTCCTGGTGCCTTTCGGCACCATTCACCCTGCACATGGGTAGATCGCTCTGGCTTCGGGTCTCTAGCATCCTACAAACGCGCTATTCACACTCGGTTTCCCTGCGGCTCCAGGCTCGCGCCTTTAGCCCGCAGGATGCTAGAACTCGTTGGCTCATTCTTCAATAGGCACGCCATGACGGGGTACCACTTTAGGCACTATGACATCCTCAATTATAAACTTACTTAGAAAATAATATATCTTGGGCTGGATTTGTTTGCGATTTTTTTTCTCGATAATTAACACCGAGACGTTTTCGTAATTCTTGCCAAGCCCTACTGGTTTCTTTGAGCATCTTTTCTCGACGTTTCGCTAGAAATTTGTCGTTAAATGCTTCATAGTAAACAAGTTTCCAGGGAATATGTTTCCTGGTAAAGCGACCCTTACTATAGTTATGTTCTTTCAATCTTCGATCAATTGAATTCGTATAACCTATGTAGAAGGTTGTATCCATCAAACTTTGTATTACATAAACATAGTACACAATAAAAGTGTATATATTCAGCAATAAAATTTTGATGAATGAAAGATAAATTTTCTTAATTTTATTTTGAGAACGTCATACCACGCAAAGTGGTACCCCGCTCTGACTCCTTGTAGGCATATGGTTTCAGGTCTATTTCACCGCCCTCACCGGGCTGCTTTTCACCTTTCCCTCACGGTACTAGTTCACTATCGGTCTTCAAAAGTATTTAGCCTTAGCGGTTAGTTCCGCTGGATTCCCCCGAGCCATTCGTGTCTCGAGGTACTCAAGAACGGTAACAAAAGAGATGAGTTAGTTTCGCGTACGGGGCCATTACCCTCTGGGGCCGCGCTTTCCAGCACGTTCCGCTACTATCTCATTTTGTAACTCTTCTCACTATAAAAGTGACGTTACCGCCTTACAACCCCCGATCGCACCTCCGCTATTCGACTCTCGTCAAACAGCAAAGGTGGAATCGGGTTTGGGCTCATTCCTTTTCGCTCGCCGCTACTTAGGAAATTCCATTCGCTTGCGCGATTGGTCTCTATTCCTCCAGGTACTGAAATGTTTTACTTCCCTGGGTATACTCGTTTGCGTCAAGCGCAAACGTCCGCGTTAAAACGCGGGAGTTTCCTCATTCGGAAATCTTCGGATTGACGGTTGCTCGACACCTCCCCGAAGCTTATCGCAGTTATGCTACGTCCTTCATCGCCTTTTGAAGCCAAGGCATCCACCATATGCCCTTACATTCCCGTCAGGAAATGTAAGAACCACAATTAATATACTCTGTTATCTGGAATCAAAGATTCTCAATAACAGTATTGTTTTACCTGCCCGTCTACGACACTATAAAGACCCCTCTAACATCGTTGCCGATGCTAGAAAGTCGTGCCGCGACGGAATGTATTTTTCAAGCAACAATCGTTCGGAAAACAAAAAATCCGCGTTGCCGCGGACATAAAAGCCGTTGTTAAGGGCCTTTACGAGCGGCAGTGGAATTTTTTGATCAACATATTCAGGTAGGAGCTATTATACTCGAAATGGTTTTTGCGTCAAGCAGATAGGGGGCCTGATTACAAAACGCGAAACTAGAGGCCTATTTTGTCAAGAATTTTCTCGTGGGGATAATCAAGCACATCGCGCACAAGCTTGTCGTACATATTCATTCGGTACTTGAAATCAGCCGTCTCAAAAGCGGCATATTTTATTTCGCGACCCAATTCAGACTCTATTTTTTTAATCGTCGTACTAAGTGTGGTCTTTTTAACATTATCACCAACAATAAGCATATCTATACGAGCGTCGAGATTTTGTAGAAATACACCCGATAAAATTACTAATCGCAATTTTACTGATCGAGCAAGACGAGTGAGAATTTCCTTATCGCGAACCGGACTCGGATAGAGCAATAATTCACGTAATTGTCTAAGGTAACTGAAATCTTTATTGATACTCCAACTGCTAGTGTTATTAAATTTGATTTCCTTTTTATGACTTTTTTTAGCTGAATGTTTTTTACTGCTTCGTACACTATGACGCTGTTTAACGAGACCAATATCTTCAAAGAGTGTAAGTGTGCGCTTTGCTTCAACCGGTGCAACTTGTGAACGTTCAGCAATATCTATCAGAGAAAACGAGGCATGCGGATTAAACAAAAATAATCGCATTATTTTTACTTTGGCCCCCGAACCAAATAATTTTTCTAGAATTTCAATCATGGGATGTAGTATATCGTAAAAATATACCCGCTTGGAGCGGGCATATTTTTGCTATTATTTGAGCTCAACTTTTCCGCCGGCCTCTTCAACTTTCTTTTTGAGAGCTTCTGCGTCTTCTTTCTTCATGCCTTCCTTAAGCACTGATGGAGCGGCATCTACTAAATCTTTTGCTTCTTTAAGACCGAGACCGAGCACCTCCTTCACTGCCTTGATAACAGCAATCTTGCCAGCACCGGCATCGGCCAGGTGCACATTGTAGGTGCTCTTCTCTTCGGCAGCGGGAGCGGCCCCAGCGGCGGGAGCGGCGGCGACAGCAGCGGCTGAAACACCGAAGCGCTTCTCGAACACTTTTACTAATTCGTTCAGTTCTAACACTGACATTTTTTCAATACTTTCGACAATTGTTTTGAATTGAGCCGGTACCTCCACCTTTTCGGCGGCGGGAGCGGCTGTTGTTTCTTCTGCCATAATAATTAATGATTGAAATAATAATATTGCGGACGACGACTGAAACTTACGCTGTTTTGGTTTTTGCGATTTCACTCAGTGCTATCGCTGTTCGCTGAATAGGACTATTGATAACATTTACCAGCATACCCAAGAGCGTTTGGCGTGGTGGGATGCTCGCAATTGCCATAGTGGCATCGCGATCAATGTAGGCGTTATCGAAGACGGCACCGAGAATGGAAATTTTTCCTTCATGCTTTTTTTCAAAAGCATACACTTCTCGAGCTGGCGCTAATGCGTCGTCGGTGCTGTAGGCAATAGCCACTTCACCGCCGAGCTCGGGCATCTCGCCCGCTATTGTTTTACCAATATCACTAGCGAGGGCTCGACGCATTAGGGTCTTCTTCGCAACCGTGTAGCTAACACCCTGGGCGCGAAGATCGCGGCGCAGCTCGGTGGTTTCCGCTACCGGCAAACCATGAAAGTTCACAAACACCATAGACGCTGATTTTGCAGCAATCTGCGAAACCTTGTCTAAAACTTCCTTTTTCTTACTTTTTGATAGAGCCATAGATACGAATCTACGAGTAAAATTCTTAATCGACCCGTGGCAAAGTGGTGAGAATAGAACCTCGAGAGGGCTTATGGGATGCCTCTTGTCTTTGGCACACGTCGCCCTATACTATCTCGTTTTTAAGATATGTCAATGGTCCAAGGTAGTGGGAACAGCGCGGTCAGGATGGTCAGACGAAACAACATGATCGTCAAATTTTTCTTTAATGGTCTCAATGATGCTTTCTAATTTTCCTAGCATATTTTTATGATGTGCTCGGTTTCGAGAAAACGCACTGATAAGTTTTTGAACTGCGGCTGGATATGCTGTAGCGCCGGCGGGCGTTGGAGGAAAGACGACATCAATAGTACCGTCGCCGTCGTAGTCAAGATCAAGTGATGGCGTAGTGCTGCCAAGATCTACCGTAGCAATAGATGTTTTCATCACGGGAATATCGGAAAACTGCGTGGTCGTACCATACGCTGTAATATCAAGCGTGGCTGATCCTGCCGCTGTTCCCGAAAGGACAATTTTTCCTTTCGTTCCTAAAGGCACCCCTACGTATTGCCCTTCCCCGAAGGGTAGATAGTAGCTATTGGGAATTTTGCTTTCGGTGGGAATAAGCGCTGAATCTATCGCAGTAATATTTTTAACAGGACCAGTGTGTCGCCCTTGATCATCGTATACATTTAACACCACCGGTGAATGGACGCTTATTTGTTCTTCTGTTTTTGTATTACTAGCATTGGTAAGGTAGTTGGCGGGAATAGTTGTGGAAACAAAATGAGGTAATACTGGCGAGAGTGACGCCGCTGTGCCCACCGAACCCCGTATGATATCTATGAGAAGCTCGTCGGTTGGTTCGGCTTCTAAAATATCAGCATGCCCGCGATTTTTTCCGCTCTTATTGTTGTACGCGGCTAAATCAATGTAGTACGTAAACGACTTGGGGATGGTAGCCGCGGCGCTTGGTGTTACCACGGTATTGTCGCCGAGTGATGTCATTTGGGGAGACATGTCTATAGTAGCCGAAGCTCCCCATAAGTTACCCCAAAACGACGGTGGGCGCGCGTAATAACGTGTAGCAGAAAGTGTATCAATACCCACACCGGCCACCGTAATAACATTGACACCAGATGGTGCCTGCCAACTATCAAGCGAGACGTGCAACCTAGTCGCCGCGGCCAGCAGTGTACTATTTGCCGGGGTCACTATTGGTGAGGAACGTTTTGTGTTTGTTGTTGCTGTTAAAAATTTTGCGAGAGACGTAGCATCAGAAATAACGGGACCGTAATTTTGATACAAATCAGAAATCGTCTTGAGCGAAGGATCAAAAATGACAGGTGATGTCGTGGTATGAAAATATGCCGCTGAAGGAATAAAGCTGTATGCGGCAGGCATATTTTGAGCAAGATGCTGAGCGGTGGTGGCGTTTAAAATAAAACCCATGCCAATTTGCTGACCATACCCTGAAAGAAGAGCGGGTATAGCTATCGGTGTCCCTAATTGCGGCACCGCAACGAACACTAATGTATCCACGAGCTGACTTTTTCCCTCGGCTTGCAACTTACTCAATAAAAGTTTTGCGAGTATGCCACCGTTACTATGGGCAACAATAGTCACCTTCCCGGTTTTTGAACTCGCGGCCAGCGACTCAACCATCGGCTCTAACCGAGACAGCGTTGCGGCGAGTTGTGTGCCATTTTCGACAAGCGACTGCGGATCAAGTCGCCAATCATAAGGGTAAGCTTGCCACGACGCAATCGCCCCTTCAGTAGCAAGAGTGGTGAGCACGCCAGAAAAAGTTTTATATATGTCTATGTTAGACATTGGCAACAGTTCGTTGGTGGTCGTAATAATATCTTTGGTATACACCGAATTGAGACTGGCACCGGATTCATCGAGCATAAGTTTATTAATGGGCGTCGTAAATCCTGGTTCCCAAAGTTGAATTTCTTTCGTACCCGCTCTTTTGGTTAGGCGACCAAGTAGCGTGCTTGAGGTTGCATACAATCGGCTCGCTTCAATACCAGGAATAAAGAGAACGCTTGAGCAACAGGGCGGCGGGTCCACGGGGTCCGGAGGCGTTTTATCCTGAAGCCACGGAGAAAAGGTGACGTTATCCGAAACAGTGTCACCGGAACCGTTAGTATTGAGCGTGGCGTGATGGGGCCCGCTAGCACTTCCCCACCAATTTTGCACAGCGGCAAAAGGCGTGGCCGTCCGACTCAATATGCCAAATTGACCATTATCAGAAATATCACTGTAGCGCACCGACCCGTTAACCGTCGACCACATTTCTAAACCAGCATTTTTATTTTTGCTCACCCGTAGCGAAGATCCCACAAGCGTTGCTCCATCGTAAGCTTGAATACCGTCGTCGGAAAAATTTTCTATAGTTGTAGTGGCTAGGCGCAACGTTACCGGTCCAAAAACAATGATGCCGTCCTTGCCGCCGCGCAGCGTTGTCGCGGACAACGTAGCCTGCGAATGTCTGGGTAGCGACGTATTCCACGCCGGGTCATACAGCTCGAAATCGGTAGCGGCGGTGCCGGTAGCATTTTCAATGGACGAATGATTGAGCGCGAGATTACTTCCCGAATACACCACCACCGAAGTAGCGTTATCGGAAAGTGCGCACCGCTCGCAGGTAGCGGTCGAGAGATTGTATACCGAAAGGGCCGGACCATTTTGCTCGCCTACCACAGAAAGCTGACGCGCCGAAAGATTGCTATTGTTGTATACCATCACCGCCCCTGTTGTACTGTTGGTAACCGTGGTTGAAGCAAGCGTCGCACTACTGGTGGCATATATCCATAGCGCGCCCTGAGACATATGAGAAAAGAGAACATTGCTGAGATTGAGTTTTCCCTGCGAAACTGAAATTGGATTATCCATAAAGGCTACGCTGGTACTGGCGAGCGACAAACGAGAATCCAGATTAAATATTCCGCCGCTACTATAGCGGAGTACCGCGCCAGAAATCGTTGAATACGAAGCGTGGAGAAAGTTAATGTCCCAAGTATCGGAAGCTGATGGCAACGAATTCGAACCGTCAGCATTTGTGTCACCGCCAACAGCGTCGTCGGCAAACGAAGTAAAGTACACCGGATTTACTGGATTGCCCGCGGCATTTAATGCCCCGAGGACATTGAGACTTGCGCCTTGAGAAAATTTTACTATCGTACCTGGTTCAATATAAAGCGTCGCCCCCGGGTCGATAGTGACGACACTGGAAACCACATAGACGCCATCATCGGCCGTCCATACGGTGTCAGTAGCCATATCGCCCGTAACCGGTACCGTGCCAGCCGCATACGCCGGTGACCAACCAAGCACGCTAGCGCACACCGCCACAACACCAAGTAACACACACTGCTGCAAAAATTTCATACTCGCAGTCTACGCTCTCGTTGTTAAAATTCTCATTATGTAAAATTAAAATTTCTTTAAAATCCAGCACGAGAATACAAGATTGTTCAGAACACAAGCGCCGGTGCACAAGCCGCTAGAAAAACCTCGCTCAATTTGGTATAAATGATGCACCGTATGATGGCTCCTTATTTCTTGAAACGAATATGGCGCGGCCAAACGCTCGCCCGCATTTTGATGGACAAAGCTTTTTCGCACTACACCTTACGAGGCACTGTGGTAGACGTTGGCGGCGGCCGGCGGCCAGACTATTTTAATTACTTTAAAAAAGACGAGTCTCTGGGCGCGGTTTCCATAAAACCCATCGACGGCTCAATTTCGAATATTAATTTTGAAAAAGACGCTCTACCCTTCCCCGATGGCACTGCTGACACAGTTATCTGCGCCAATGTCTTAGAGCATATCTATCACCACGACTTTCTAACCAGTGAAATGTGTCGCATCCTAAAACCAGGCGGACAGCTATATGGCTTCGTGCCATTTCTCGTTAATTATCACCCCGACCCGCACGACTACTTCCGCTACACCAAAGAATCTCTGCCGCTCATCCTCTCCGAGGCTGGTTTTAGTGATATTTCTGTTGCGGGCGTTGGCGGCGGACCCTTTTTTGTAAATTTCAATAACATTATTCTCTCTATGCCCCGCCTCTGCCGCGTTATCCTTTTCCCCTTTTACGCTCTCCTCGATAAAGTATTTCTCAAACTCCGCCCAGCCGCCGCCGCCCGCTATCCTCTCGGCTATATTTTCTCTGCAAAAAAATAGACGGCAAAAGTAAAAACCGATTACCCCAACAAAATCCAACCAACACAAAAGCCCGACCTTTTGGATCGGGCTTTTGTTTAGCCAACCTCTTTAACTAACCGAAGCTAATTAAACAAGGTTCACAAGTGGCTTAGATCAAACTAGTGGAACAGAACAGCTTGCAGAGCGTTCGAGATAGCCGATGAGGATAGAGAAGCGCTGCTGAGAGCTGTGGACTCTGTACCGTAGTTGATAGCGTTTACCTGGATTACACCTGAGTCCGTAGTCAGAGCAGTAGCCTGATACGTAGCGGTGAAGGTCTTTGTTTGACCTGGTGAGAGGTAGAAGTAACTCGAACCATCACCGTTGGTGTTGTTATCCGAGAACACAACGCTCGAATTGGTAAAGCCGGACGGAATTGACGAAA
Source organism: bacterium (assembly GCA_021785065.1). Classification (GTDB taxonomy): domain Bacteria; phylum Patescibacteriota; class Minisyncoccia; order Phycocordibacterales; family JAKAEA01; genus JAKAEA01. The sequence goes on along the minus strand of JAJYGQ010000003.1, from coordinate 39,226 downwards.
GTGTCAAAGCTGTGCCGACAGTCTTCGAGATGTAGATCGGATTGTTACCAGCAGTAAGGTTGAAGGTAAAGGTGTACTGCTGTGTAGAGGTGCTAGAGTTGCTATTGATAGCAGACTTAGTACCGTACGCTGTTGCCAAACCACCAGCTGTCACGCTTGAAGCTGTGAAGAACTGGGGATTGCTGGTAAACACCGCGTTGTTGGATGTGAGCTTGCTATACGCTGAGTTTACAACATACGGGTTAGATTCACTAGCAACGGCGAAGGTCGTGGAAGCGAGAGTGCCATCAAGCGTAGAGTTGGTGTCAGCAGCAACATCACCCGAGATAACAATTGGTACATAAGTGTCAGCAGGCAACGGAACTGATATGTTGTTGAATACAGCAGTACCGTTGTAAACACCGTTAGTACCAGTCGTACTAGCTGTGAAGTCATTGGCACTGTATGTCGTACCATTGACTGTCATCTTCACGTTGTTAAACAGAGTTGATGGCGAGACAGTGTGAGCACTGTTGCTCGTCTGCAAACCAATGGTCAACGCGTTAAGCGTTGAAGAAACAGACTGCGACTTGATGTCGTAGACAGCTAGAGGAACACCAGTAGTGGTATTGCTCGTAGAAATCTGAACGTTACCAGTTTGTGGCGATGAGCTATCTGTGGTCACAATAACTGAACCAGCGTTGTTGGTACTATAGTCAATCGTAATATTTGTATTGTCAGCTACTGTAGTAGCTACGCCAGTACCATCAACGGCACGAACTTGAGCTTCCGAGATTACGAGATTGCTTGTTTGGTTAGAAACAGGCGAGAAGCTCATATTAACGGTGAGGTACTTGGTCTGAGCGGCCGGTACAACAAAGTTATTGAGAGGAATGTCGATGCTGTAATCGCTACCGACAGTGATCTCAGTAAAGTTGCTGGCGCTCAAGTTATTAACTTGGGCGATAGTATTACCGGAATCATCGTGAATGGTGATCGAATTAGCATAGAGCCAAGGTCGATTGTTGAAGTAGAGAACAAGATCCTGGACACCCATGTCTGAAGCGCCAATTGCTTGGAGCTTGTAGCGAGCAACATCATATGATTGGCCTTGGTAGACCGTGGTGTTGTTCGGTGAAGACTGAGCAGTGATAGCAATGCTACCAATTTGACCTGGGGTGCTAATGCTGGTGGTTGTGCCGCCAGTAGGACCTGTACACGTCCAGCCAACTGGGCAAACAACGTTAGAGCCAGAACCAGTTGTAGAAGTCGTGGTAGTAGCACATCGAGCGCCAGTCATGTAATTGAACACAGCGCCAGCTGGGCAACCAGGGGTCGAAGTGGTAACAGGGGCGGTGCACGGAGCGCCAGTCTGTGTGTTATACAGAGCGCCGGCCGGGCAACCAGGTGTTGAGGTCGTGCTTACGGAAGCCGATGAGGCGATCGCAGCGCGAGACATAGCACCGAAGAAACCATATGATGGTAAACCAATGCTAGCTTGCCAAGCGGCAACAGCCTTCTTAGTGATAGGACCGAAGTAACCGGTCGGAGTCACTGTGAGGAATCCCTCCTGAGCAAGAAACTGCTGGAGCGCGGTGACATCAGCACCGGTTGAACCAACAGTTAAGTTTCGCGTGAAGTTGTAGGTGGAAGTCGTAGCAGCAGAAGCTGTGATAGCAGCAACGCCAACGAGCGACAAAACTGTCGCAACACCTAAAGCTCCAACGAGAATTTTTCGTGAAGTCATAAGAATTTAATAAATAATATTATTTTAATAACCGCAAAATGCGACTAATAATTTCGACTTTGTTTACATCAACAGACTCTAATCGACATTAAAAGTCTATTGACGTTAACCAACCATTCCTAAAAGTCGAAAAAGAGTGGTCGGTTTTCTTTGCACTATATTCCATCTTTTGTTTATCGACACAAGATGAAAAATAGTTAATAAGAGTAGGTCTGCGTTTCAGAAAATACAGAAGGGCGCCTGAAGCGCCGACGGAACAATTACTGAATTCAGAAATTGATTTTACTTACGCAACGCTATGAAATTTTCAATGGCCAATCGTTCTGCGTAGGTGAGACAAAAGCCGCCAGATCTTTCCGACTGTCGGCAGTATATCGCAACGGAAACCCTTAAAAAACAGCATTTCTGGGGATAACTCCGTTACCTCATCATATTTCCATATTTATATGGAAAAGTCAATCATTCTCCCTTGAAGGCTGCTCTACAAATTAATACGTTTTACCTATGCAAAAGTAACAGAATTTAAAGCAAAATATTAAGCGAGAGTATAGCTACTCCAGCGCCTATCGCCGATCCTCTTAACAATACCTTCATCGATAAGGCGATTTATTTCTCGTTGGATGGTTTTTTCGCTCACATCAGGAAAAAGTGATGATATGTCCTTTATAGTTCTTTGCTTAAAATCCCTTAGAATAAACTTAATCTTATCTGTTCTATCCTTATGATTAATACTTAAAGGACTTTTTATAGTATGTCCTTTATTTTTGTCTTTTATAGTGTCCTTTGTGTCTTTTGTTGTGTCTTTTATATTGTCCTTTATGTTGTCCTTTATATGGTCTTCTGTTTTGGGTATATTTTGAGAAAAGGCATTTTCCCCAGTAGCGCTCGGAATTGTTTTTTCAACTAAGGTAAGAAATGAATTTTTTGGATTACTTTGATCTTTATATTTAGAATCTAATTTTGATACTAGGGCAATAATATTTTGAATTTCTTTTTGAATAATTGAGGTATTCATCTGAGATAAAACTCCCGACCAAAAGGCGCTATCTAGGTGTGCATAAAGAATGGTGAGATTAACGTACACCTCCTTGAGCCTTTGAGAGTTAATGTTCGTACCCAAAACTAGATTTGAGCAGGATTTAAAAGTCAACAATGCTGCCTCTTGTATTGTCTTTTTGATTATATTTGTATCTCCCGTAAAACTTGTTACTAAAAAAACGGCACCGCAAATTCTCTCTATTTTTTTATAAAGTTCTATTAAATCTTGGTCGTTGTGGAAAAAAGATGAGTTATAAAAGACACTGTCTCTTATAACTATGTTTTTGTCGTGAGTCATATTTTTGTGTCTTTTATAACCAATGACACTGTGTCTTTTATGACTTTTACATAGTATACCTACTATATTCTTTGTCAAAAATCTTTATGAAATTAGTGTGCTATAATTTAATAAACGTTATTTAAAGCAACCGAATGAAAAAACAGAAAAAAACACGCTCTCCTCGCGAGACCGCGAAAGAACAACCCATTGGTCTTCAACAAGAAACATTACGCATCATCTACGCTATCGCCAGCTTTATTATTGGATTTTTCTTTATTCTTTCAGCTATAGGTAAAGCTGGAGTTGTCGGCGATAGAACCTATATAGCCCTAACCTTTCTCCTTGGCATTGGATACTTTTTTGTACCAGTATTCCTTTTTTTTACTGGCATTGTGTTTGCAAGTTCGCTGCGGCGTCAGCGAATTGGCTGGCTTCGTCTTGTTTCATTCTCGATAAGCCTTCTCGCCTTTTTAGGCATTATCGGCATTATCTTTAAAAACGATCGGGTGGGGATGGGAGCGGGTGGCTATATCGGTTCGCTTATTGCCCACCCTCTTGTTCAACTTTTTGACGTGTGGGCGTCCCTCATTTTTCTTTTTGGCATTGCCTTTATTGCCCTCATCATTACCGCCGATAACCAACTCGGTTGGCGACAATTTATTTTTTGGAAAAAAACCTCTGAGGAAAAAGAAATGACCGACGATGGAGACCAGATGGATTCACTGGTCGCCGAGGCAATCCCCGATCCCCTTCTTGAAAAGAAAAAGCCTGAGGTAGAGGAAACAATTTCCACCAAAGAAACTTCCAAAACTAAAACTCCGTCAGAGGGGCAAAAGATTATTGGCATGGCCAAAAACGACACGAATGAATTTGCTGTTAGTTCCAGAAAATTTCTCGGGAAGACTTTTACTCCCCCGCCTCTTTCCCTTCTTGAGGAAGATAAAGGCAAGCCAGGCGTTGGAGATATTAAAGCGAATGCCAATATTATTAAGCGAACCTTGCAGAACTTTGGCATTAACGTAGAAATGGATGAAATATCTATTGGACCATCAGTGACTCGCTATGCCTTGAAACCAGCTGAGGGCGTGAAGCTGTCGCGCATAGTTGGTCTACAAAACGATCTTGCCCTGGCTCTGGCCGCACACCCGCTGCGCATCGAAGCTCCTATTCCCGGCAAGTCGCTGGTAGGTATCGAAATTCCTAATAGTTCAAAAACTACCGTTGGCCTCGGCACCCTTCTATTGGGCGAGGAATTCCAAACGTCTGACAAACCCCTCCTGGTGGCCCTTGGCCGGGGTATATCCGGCAAAAGTCACTTCGCAAACCTGGCGAAGATGCCCCACCTTTTGATAGCAGGCGCGACTGGTTCCGGAAAGTCAGTTACCATTCATGCCATTCTCACCTCCCTGCTTTACCGAAATTCTCCTGAGAATCTGAAATTCATCATGATTGACCCTAAACGCGTCGAATTAACACTCTACAACAATATCCCCCATCTCCTCACGCCAGTAATTACTGATCCCAAAAAAGCCATTTTAGCTCTCAAGTGGGCCGCTAAAGAAATGGATCGCCGTTATGACGTTTTGGAATCAGAAAAAGTCCGCGATATTGAGTCCTACCACAAAAACATCCTTGGCCCGGCGCTCAAAAAATTGAGCGGTAAAGCCGACGACCAAGACGAGCAGCAGCTGCCTGAAACAATGCCCTATCTTGTTATTGTCGTTGATGAGTTAGCGGATTTGATGCAGGCATACCCGCGTGAACTAGAAGCAGCCATCGTGCGTCTAGCCCAAATGAGTCGCGCGGTGGGTATTCATCTTGTTATTTCAACGCAGCGACCATCAGTGAATGTTATTACTGGTCTTATTAAAGCGAACATTCCATCACGTGTCGCTTTACAGGTTACATCACAAATAGATTCAAGAACTATTCTAGATACTGGCGGCGCCGAAAAACTGCTGGGCGCTGGAGATATGCTCTTTATGTCTGGCGAAATGGCGAAGCCACAGCGTATTCAATCAGCATTCATTTCCGAAACAGAATTGAAGGACGTGGTAAATTATTTTGTCGAAACCTATAGCGACGTGCCGCCGTCCGAAATCAACTTTACCGAAACAGCTGCCGATAAGAACGCTATTTTCGATACCACATTCGGCAACGATGATGAAGAAAACAGCGATCCATTGTACGAAGAGGCGCGCGAAGCCGTTGTTCAGGCCGGAAAAGCCTCAACTTCATACCTCCAGCGAAAACTGCGAATTGGCTACGCCCGAGCGGCCCGTCTCATTGACCTCCTCGAAGAGCATGGCGTTATCGGCCCTGGCGAAGGTGCCAAACCACGAGAAATCCTCGGAGCAAGCAGCGCCACAGAAACTGCAGCAGCAGACCCTGAAGATAATGACTCGGCAAGTGAAAATCGTGCTACTATGGCAACGTAGTCTCGAAGATTTTTATGGCTATCTTTTTGCATAAAAAGAAAATTGTTGCCGGCATTGTAATTGTTTTTCTCATCGCTATTGTTGGCTACGGTTTCTTCCAAGCAAGAAATATCCTAATGGGGCCACAAATTTCCTTGGTAACGCCCCAAAATGGCGCGACCATCACCGGCTCCCCCCTCGTCACTATTGCCGGTAAAACTAATAACGTGTCTTTTATCAGCCTCAACGACAGACCGATTTTTATCGATCAGCAAGGAAATTTTAACGAGCAACTCCTGCTCTCTCCCGGGTATAATGCTTGGACGCTTACGGCCCAGGATAAATTTGGCCGAACAGTTTCAAAACATTTTAATTTAATTTTTAACAAAACATAAGAAAAAATTAATGAGTATTTTATCAGCTCTGTAGTATGGTTCAGAAAACATTATAAAATAGCAATCACTATTATGCCCAAAACCAGTAAAAAAGAAGTTCGCGAATCTGAAGTCAAAAGTGGTAGTAACGCAAAAAACGCAACGGCCGCCATTAGCCAAGCCATTGACCAAATAAAAACAAAATTTGGCGATGAGGCCATTATGACCTTGGGGGCAAAGCCTAAGGTCAATATCGACGCTATTTCTACCGGCTCTATTGGGCTTGATGCGGCGCTTGGTATTGGAGGTTTGCCCCGCGGCAGAATCGTTGAGATTTTTGGACCGGAATCATCGGGTAAGACGACCCTGGCGTTGCACGTTATCGCAGAAGCTCAAAAAAAAGGTGGCGTTTGCGCATATATCGACGCTGAACACGCTATGGACCCTGAATACGCCGCAAAACTTGGGGTTAAAACCGGCGATCTACTCATCTCGCAACCAGATACCGGCGAGCAAGGGTTAGAAATCGCTGAAAGCCTGGTCCGCACGGGCAAGCTCGATGTTGTGGTTATTGACTCTGTCGCCGCCCTAACCCCCAAAGATGAGATTGAGGGCGAAATGGGAGCAATTCACGTAGGTAAGCAAGCGCGGCTCATGTCGCAAGCGCTACGCAAACTCACCGGTATCGTCGCTCGCTCGAAAACCATTGTTATTTTTATAAACCAGATTCGCATGCAGATCGGTGTGATGTTTGGAAATCCTGAAACAACGCCGGGCGGCAAGGCGCTCAAGTTCTACTCTTCGGTGCGAATGGATATTCGACGTATCGCTCAGATTAAAAAAGGTGACGAGGTGGTCGGCGGCCGCGTCCGAGTAAAAGTAGTGAAAAATAAAGTTGCGGCGCCTTTCCGGCAGACTGAATTTGACCTCATTTATAATGAAGGTATTTCTAAAGAGGGCGAAATTTTAGCACTCGGCGAAAAAATGGGGCTTATTAAGAAAAGTGGTTCTTCGTATGAATATAACGACGTAAAACTCGGCCGCGGCTATGATGCAAGCCGAACATTCTTACGAGAAAACGCATCTCTAGAAGAAGAAATTTTGTTAAAAATTCGCGAGAATCTCAAAGCAGATCAAGCGGCAGCAGCGGTTAAAAGTGGTAGTGACGAGTAGCGCGCGGACATCGTAGTGGTTGCCTTTTTGGCAAAATTCCCGTAGACTCTTTCTACTATGCTTGAATATAACGAAATCACCGTTCGCAAATTTATCATTTATGAAAATGATCCGTATGAGGTTATTGATTCGCACGTGTTCCGTAAACAACAGCGTAAACCTGTTAATGCTACGAAACTCCGCAACCTTATTACCGGCAACATAAAAGAAATTTCTTTCCATCAATCGGAAAAAGTCGATGAGGCAGAAATTGAAAAAAAGGAGATAAAGTATCTCTACTCCCACCGTGGTGAACACTGGTTTTGTGATGCTAAAGACCCTTCGAAGCGCTTCCCCATTGCCGAAGCGCTTGTGGGCAATAAAGTTCGCTTCTTGAAGCCGAACACGCTGGTTACCGCTCTTATGTTTGGCGAAAAAATGCTCGGTGTAGAGATTCCCATTAAAGTTGAACTTAAAGTTGTTGAAGCACCGCCGGCAGTTAAAGGCGACACCGCTAAAGGCGGCTCGAAACAAATCAAACTTGAAAATGGTACGGTTTTAAATGCCCCTCTTTTTATTGAAGCAGGAGAGGTTATTCGAATCAATACAGAAACTGGAGAATATGTAGAACGCGCCGCCAACGGTAAAGCGTTTTAATCCAACATATATCGGCGCCGGATACGCCGCTAGAATTTAACGAGAAACGTAGGGCAACAGACCGAGGAAACGGGCTTGTTTAACGGCAGATCTTAATTTTCGCTGATCTTTTGCGCTCACACCAGTGCGGTCGCCGCTGAGGATACGGGCATGCGGATTTAAAAACTTCTTAAGAAGCTCAATGTCTTTATAATCGACGTGTTTAATATTATTTTGCGAAAAATAAGATTGTTTTTTTGACATAATTTAAAATGGAATATCGTCGGGATTAATTTCTTCTGATGGGTACTCAATAGTATCAACTCCGGCCGCTTTGTCAACAGGAGCAGCGTTGGCGGCATCTGATGATGTGGTATTTGCTTCCCCACCCCGATTACCACTCGCGGCACCCGAGCGTGGACCAAATTGCACTCGATCAGCAACAATCTCGGTGCGGTATTTTTTCTGACCATCCTGAGCATCCCAGGAACGAGTTTGAATACGACCCTCAACAAGTACCGACGAGCCTTTTTTAAGATACTGAGCGACCGTTTCAGCCTGGCGACCAAAGACTACCACGTTATGAAAGTCAGTCGCCTCTTGGCGAGCACCGTTTTTATCCTTAAAAACACGGTTGGTAGCAACACTAAAACTCGCAACTTGAACTCCAGAAGGAAGTGAGCGTAATTCTGGATCCCGCGTCAAGTTACCGATGAGAAATGCTTTATTGAGATACATAGGCGAACAAAGTTATGAATAATATAATTTTGAGAGAAAAAAAGCGACAGCAAATCGGTATTTAGGCAACAATGCTTTCAAGAGTTTTTTCAAGTTCAGCTTCATCAACAGATTGTTTAGAGGCTTCAGGAGAAGTTTCGGTTGATTCCGGTCGAGCAACAGGGCTGCTAGCTACAACGGTTTTTAAGCTTACACGCGGCGAAGATTGCGGCTCATCTTTAACCGTTTTAATAATCATAAAACGTAGAAAATGCTCATATATATCGCATTTCTGCTTGATAAATTCAGCGGCAGCGGCTTGGCCTTGGAATTTAATCCAGCCAAAATAAGCCTTATCGAACTTCTTCTTTTGACCTGACGTGCCATGCACCATCTGGTATGCCAAAGGAATAAGCTTAGGAGAATCCTCAGAGATGACCTCTACTTCGGCCTTTTTAAGTATTGCCTTTATTGTCTCTACTTCTGCAGGAACTTGCTCTTCAGTAAGTGTAGGGACTAAAAGATAGCCGAGTTCGTAGATTTTTTTATTATTGGTATCAGACATTTGTTCTGTTGCCATAGTAGCCACCAGGGTACCACAAGCGGCTTACAAGTGCAACAGGAAAATATACCTCCGTACCAAGCCTCGAATATAGCAGACTAGGGTTAAAATTTTGCCACATTTTTTCTCAAAAAAAGTTCAAAAGCATTTTTGACCAGAGTTTTTTCGACAATGTCAAGGTCAACTCCTTTTAGGGCGGAAATTTTTGCCGCGACTTCACCAACATAGAGCGGACTATTGCGTTGGCCGCGATGACTACGCGGCGCCGCATACGGCGCATCAGTTTCTATCATCATTCGCTCAAGCGGTACATACCTGACCACTTCATCATATTGGCTCGTAAATGTAATCGGTCCGGTAAAAGAAAGATTGAATCCTATATCTAAACACTTTTTTGCAGTATCCACCGGTGAAGTAAAAAAATGAAAGTCGCCACGCATCCGCTCGCCTACCTCCTGCTGCTTCGTACGTAGAATATCCAAAGCATCGTCGTACGCATCACGACAATGAATAATAAGTGGTTTATCAAGCGCACTAGCTAAATCGATATGCTGTTCGAAAATGTTGCGTTGTAGCTTTTGGTCATCTTTCGTAAGCGTTCGACTATAATCCAAACCGCACTCACCAATAGCTACTACCCTTTCGTGCCCAGCGAGTCCCGTGAGCTCTTCGGCCCAGTGCTTCGCCTCGAGAGGATGAATGCCCACTGCTGCAAACAAATGTTCGTGTCGCTCGGCCAACACAACAGCTTCTCGCGACGTTGCTAACCCCGTTCCCACCGTAATCGTAGCGATTTTCTCGGCGGCCATCTCGGTAATAATCGCTTCCCTATCCGCCTCAAACTGCGGAAAATTTAAATGCGAATGAACGTCAAAGTAACGAATGTCGTCGGGCTTCATACACAATTATTCTTTGCGCAGGAAAAGCGGGGTCACCGGCATCCTGTTTTCGCGCACCAGCCCCTGAATTTTCGCCGCCGTCTCCGGCATAATCGGCTCGAGTATTTTGCCAATTCTTAAAAGATGTCGCAGAAGTATCACAATAACACTCCTAGCTTGCTCTGGATCAGTCTTAATAAGCGCGAAAGGTTTTTTATTCTGGATCATTTCATCATCCATACGTATCAGTTCCCATATAGCTGAGCAAACATCTTGTAGAGAAAACTTTTCAAAATCTGACGCATAATTATGGAGGCCGGCGTGTACTACAGCATCAATGAGCGCAGTATCGCTGTGAGAAAATTCATTATTGGCAAGTTCTTCTTGTGACAGCGCGACATCATTCGTCGTTGCCATCTTCATCACTCGATTTACTAAATTGCCGAGACCATTGGCAAGTTTGGCATTGTACACAGTTTTAAAAAGCTCCGGCGTAAACGGGCTGTCTTCAAAGGGACTAAGCTCGGCCAAAACAAAATAGCGCAATGCATCGGTGCCATATTCAGCAACGATATCGAACGGACTCACCGTATTGCCAAGCGATTTTGACATTTTGACACCACCGGCGGCAGTGACGAATCCATCAATAACAATACGGTGACTCGTCGGCAAACCTGCCGACATAAGCATGGCCTGCCAAATCGCCGCCTGTTGGCGCAAATTATCCTTGCCGCAGTATTGCACTGGCGTGCCCTCTTGCCAAAATTCGGCAAATTTTTTTTCATCTTCTGGCCAGCCAAGCGCAGAAATATAGCTTACCAGAGCCTCAAACCAGACATACATGACATGCCGCGGATCATCGGGCACCGGCACGCCCCACGGCATTTTCGCCGCCAAACGAGAAATGCTGAAATCTTCCGGCCCGCGCTCGATGAACGTTTTGATCTCGACGAGACGCGTCGCGGGAATTACAAACTGTTCCGATCGACTATAGAGTTCGAGCAGCCGCTCTTTATATTTTTTGAAATTAAAAAAGTAATTTTCTTCATCTATGATTTCTATTTTTAGATTCGGATGGAGTGGACAGTGACCGTCGACAAGTTCTGAATCTGTTTTCTCGAGCTCACAGCCGACGCAATATTTTATTTTGTGCTGCTTCAAAGAAATGTCGCCATTGGCTTTACATCGTCGCCAAAATTCTTGCGCCGCGGCAACGTGATGCGGATCAGTAGTTCGTGTAAAATGTACTATTTCCGAATCGATACCAAGCGCCGCAATCAGATCTCTGAATTTCTGCACATGCGGCTTGATGTATTCTTCCGGCGTCTGCCCTGCTTTTTCGGCCCCTTGATAAATTTTAAGGCCGTGCTCATCGGTGCCGGTGTTAAAAAACACTTCATCGCCGCAGGCTTTTCGAAAACGCGCCACGGTGTCAGCGCGAACCAGCTCTACGGCATGACCAATGTGCGGCTCGGCGTTGACGTAGGGCAACGTCGTGGTGATATAAAACTTTTTTTTAGATTGAGCGACAGTCATCAAATTAAAAATGAAAGCGATCCTTAAGCACGCGGTCTTCAGCGAGCGGCCCGACGCCAGCAAAATTAAGTTTAGCATCAACAAAAAGGTCATTAGCCACACGGCGGATTTCGGCCGCAGTCACTTTATGTACCTTCTCGATAATCTGCTGAGGTTTGAGCAACGGCCGGCGCAGAATTTCCTGATGGGCGTAAAACTCGGCAATGCGATCGGACGTTTCTAAATCTAGAAGCATCCCTCCAGCAACATGCTGTTTGGTCTTGGCTAATTCTTCAGCACTCACCAGCTCATCTTTGAGCCGAGTAAATTCAGCTAAAATTGCCCCAATTGCTTCATCCACCCGCTTCACATCACAGCCAAGCGACACCGCAAGAATACCGTGGTCAGTCATAGCGTCGTAGCCCGCTCGAACGTAATAGCCAATCCCCATCTCCTCACGCAGCCGCTGAAAAAGTCGCGAACTCATACCACTGCCTAAAATTGCCGCGAGCATTTCAGTGGCAATTTGATGTTTGTGCCCCGCTTTGTAGGCGCGAACACCAATAACAATATGACTTTGATCAGTTGGGCGCCGCTCAACAAGCACGGCCGGCGCTTTCTGCATTTCTTTAACCGGCAGTTTAGTGCTCTTCTTCGCCCGACTCATTCCACTAAATACTTTTTTGAGCTGCCCGAGCACCTGCCGCTCCGAAAAACCACCCGCCACAATAACTGTGGTCGCCTTTGCTACATAATGTTCGCCGTGGTAACGCACAAAATCATTCTGGGTAAAGGACCGCACTGTTTCTTTCGTGCCCACAATACTCCAACCCGCCGGCTGATCACCATAGAGCACTTTCATAAAGAGCTCCTGGACGTGTCGCTGCGGAATGTCGCGGTACATATTGAGCTCTTCCACGATCACCCCTTTTTCTTTTTCAATCTCAGCGGCGGGAAATGTTGAATTAAGATAAATGTCGCTCACCACATCAACGAGCGTCGCCACGTGATCACGCGCCGCTTTTGCCCAGTAGCCCGTGTACTCATCAGAAGTAAAGGCATTGTACTGAGCCCCGAGCGCGTCGAGCTCGAGCGAAATATCTTTGGCCGTCGGTCGCTTCGTAGTCCCTTTGAAACACATATGCTCCAGAAAATGCGAGAGACCGCTCGTTTTTTTATTTTCGTATTTCGAGCCAGTCTCAACCATTGTTAACACCGTTACCGTTGGAGCATCGGCAATCGGCACGGTAATAATCCGCAAGCCACTTGGCAAAATTGTTCGTTTGAATGTCATCCCAAGAGTCTACCAGAAAGTTCGGAAATTTTCAGGCGTTCTTGATTACCACTGTCGCGGTCGCGTAGCGTGACCGTTTCATCCTCAAGCGTTTGAAAATCAATTGTGACGCACCACGGCGTGCCAATTTCGTCTTGGCGGCGGTAACGCTTGCCGATATTGCCGTTATCATCGAAAGCAATGCGAGCGCGGCCGCCGGCAGTTTTTTTTGCTTCGCGCAAGAGCGCGTATACTTCCCTCGCCTTCTCTACCAACGGCGGTTTATTTTTCAAAAGCGGAAATACCGCAACGGTCACCGGCGCGATGGCGGGCGAAAGTTTCAAAAAACTGCGCGGCTCGCCGCCGAGCTCGTCTTCCGTATAGGCATCAGTTAAAATCGCGAGCACTGTGCGATCCACGCCAAGCGATGGCTCGATAACATGCGGCACGAATTTTTCCTTCGTCGCTTCATCAAAATATTCAAGCGAAGCACCGCTCCCCTTTTGATGCGCGCCTAAGTCGTAGTCGGTGCGATACGCCAAACCATAGAGCTCCTTGCGCCCAAACGGATACTCAAATTCAAAATCAATCGTGCGCTTCGAATAGTGAGCCCGATCTTCAGCCGACACCTCAAGCTCATACACACGATCGCGCCGTAGGCCAATACGCTCCACCCACTGCCACATAAGCTGGCGAAATTCCTCAAAAAACCGCTCCCAATCATTCGGCCGCACAAAATATTCAATTTCCATTTGCTCAAATTCGCGCGCCCGGAACAGAAAATCGCGCGGCGCAATTTCATTACGAAACGCTTTGCCAATTTGCGCCAAACCAAACGGCAGGGTGGGATGAAATGAATCGATGATATTTTTAAAATTCACAAACATACCCTGCGCCGTTTCCGGTCGCAGATACGAAACCGCCCCTTCATCTTCGGCCGCCCCCACGTGCGTCTTGAACATCATATTAAATTGGCGAACATCACCAAGCGCCCCACCGCAATCGGGACACTTTTTCAAATCGGTCAAATGGTCAGCCCGAAAACGATGGTGACATTTAGAACACTCCACCAGCGGATCGGAAAAACCACCAACGTGACCGCTCGCCTTCCACACATTTTGATTCATCAAAATCGCCGCGTCGACGCCGTACATATCTTCGCGCTCTTCCACAAACATCTGCCACCAGAGCGTCTTTAAGTTATTTTTCAACGCTACACCAAGTGGGCCGTAATCCCAGGTACCGGCTAGGCCGCCATAAATTTCCGACCCCTGATAGATGAAGCCGCGCCGCTTGGCCAGCGAAATAACTTTTTCCATATTGTTTTCTTGTGCCATAAAATATTGTGATTATTGGGTGACAAAACCATTCTGCGAACCGTACGTCGGATCGGTAGAGATATCGGTCGTCAATGATCCGGCAGATGCCGAGACTGGAACATTAACGAATCCGTCTGTGCCACTAAATGAAATATTGTTGACGATGGGCGCCGCCGATCCTATCTGATCAATAGTCGGATCGACTTCAACTTGAAACGCCACCGAGGCAACAGGAGCCGCGCCACCCGCCGGCAGCGTCCCCGGATTCCAGGTAATGGTATTTGAATTAGTATCGAATGTTACCGCGGCAGTGCTGGGATTTATGTTATTGAGCCATTTTACGTACGGCGGCAAAGTGGCAGTAACCGTGTCCCCCAACACTGTATTTGAACTATTGGTTAATGTCCAGAGAATCGTGTAGGTGGTTGGCATATCAGCACGAGGTGGTACGGGTCCAGTATTAGAAAACGGTCCAGTAGAGTAGACAGCATGCGCCAGTATATTGACCGCTGATACTAATCGCGCAGTAACAGTAGACGTTGAAGAAATAGGAGCAGCATTCGGCGCGGCACCAAATTCTTGACCAGTTACATTGGCATTCAAAGTAATTGCACCATTTGCTAAGTTAGCAAGAACATTTGCTGGCAACGTTGAAAAATTAAAGTTGAGCGTTACTGATTGTCCAGGGCTCAAGGTGCCGAGGCCAGGATCCGAGAGACGATCCCAGGTAATAGCTTGCGTGGGTTCTCGATAGATACCATTCTGACCAGCGCTCACACTTGTGGGATCGAGAGCATTACCGTTCAACGTTAGCGTGGTTTCAGCATTCAACAAATCAACAGGTAAATTATTAGTAATCGTAAGCGTGCCGTTTGAAATACCAGGTTGAACGACAATATTTTGACCGCTCGTAATACCCACAGCGAGGTTAAGTGCAATGGGCGACTGTTGAATCGTGAGCGTTTGATTTTGAGCAAGATAAATTACGTCGAGCTTCTTAGGGTCAGTTTGACTTTGCGTGCCAACAAGAAATTGCGTTGTTTCTTGGTCATTTTCTTGACCTTGCAAGTAGCCCGTAATAATAATGGTTCGCGTACTGCTAGCTGAAATACTGGGAAACAACCATTCTGAATTATCGTATATTGGCGCTGGTGTAGAACTTGCAAATTGAAAGCCAAAGGGATATCGCGCCGTTACTAACACATTAGCAGGCGGATTGCTTGAGTTGGCACCGAGCGTCAGTACAAAATGAACAGGGGCACCCGGCGGTGTTTGGTTGGGAGCATTAACACTCATCGTAAGTGGCGCGGAACTAATGCCAATAGTGTATATTTCCTTTTTTTGATAAAGCGCATTACTGTTGGGAAGAGAGTATTGAATCGTTGCAGTAATTTGTTCGGTAGCGTGCTCAGCCCCATAAATTACAGCCTGTACATCGTGCGTCACCGAAGTTCCCGATGCGACCGTTCCTAAGACATCGGATTCGTGGAGCAGCGGTACTGATGTATGTGAAGCCTCAACCGTACCATTCGGAAAACTTAAATACAGTTGTGTATTTTGGAGCGAAATTTGATTGTTATTTTTTATAACAACTGAAAAATTAAGTGGCGTACCGGCGGCAATAGTCACCGGACCGAGAAATGACAAGTCAACATTACTATTTGAAACTGTATTTAAACCACGATAGATAATTACTCCCGCAACGGCAACACACAGTAAAAAAAATATGATCGACCCAATAAAAACAGCCTTGAGGGGAAATCGACGGCCGCCTTGGGTGCTTGTAGAATCGGCAAAGAGTTTTTCTGTATCGTCCCACCGTTTTGGCGCGCTGTTTGCATTATCCGGCAATTTAGGTTTTGCAAAATTTGAAATAGCAGGAAAATCTCGATCATAAATCTTATGACCAAGTTTTTCTAAACCGTCAAAATCTGGTTTTGATGCAGCCATTGTTAAAAGTATACACGCTCTTCCCTAAGGACGCACGGGGTATTACACACAATAAAAATCCCCGACTACACAACGTATGTAGTCGGGGACGGAGAGAAAAGGAGCTATCATTTCTATATCTAGATGTAGTGTACTTCAATAAGAGACTTTTATCAAGGGTATAATTTACAGTTGTGATTGCTGTAAGGAAAAATTAATTGCTGTAACAATTTTTTTTCGATTATCACAAGCTTCAGTAATGAGATGTGCGCTCCAGGGACTACTAAGAAATTGAATTAATTCATGGGACGCTGAATTATAGCCGAGGTCACGTAAAATTCTTAAAACAATAATGTGTTCAAATGCGACAACATCGTCACCCGAAAGGTTGCAGCTGTTTACAAAATCTAATGCATTTACTACCTCTTGGTAGAGCTGCTCGTTTTTTTCTTCTCCTGGTACGAGGCGAGTAAGCAGACGAAAAATACGAGCAACCGTTTCTAAAAGCTGTTGATTGGTTTGTTGACGCCAGTATATATTTTGATCGGCACGAGCATTGGTGATACGCCAGTATTCTCTCCCCCGTACGAGCGACACCGAGAGCATCGAGAAATCTTGAAGCGCGTAGCGCAATTTTGAAGTGTTTCGTCGAACGCCAAGTGCATTCGCCCAAATAATCCCGAATTGTTCGGTGAGGAGCGTGTAACGTCGATCCGCCTCGCGAGCAGGTGTGCTCGCGAGAACCACCGCCGGAGTTGTGTAGATGTGGTGCGACATTACAATTCCCAACGTACTTTAAAAACAAAATCATCAATAGAAAATTCATTCGTCGCGGATTCTGCGATTTTGAAGAGAATTTTCTTGGCGCGGATTACCTGGCGAATATCCGCAGCATGTGTTTCGATAATTTTTCGGCCGGCTGATGCAGTTTCAACGATAAGTGTAATTTCTTGATTGGGTCGCAAGCCAGCGTTTTTGCGCAGATCTTGAATCGAGCGGATAAACTCGCGAGCGATCCCTTCATTTTTGAGCTCAGGTGTGATGGCTGTATTCAGCACAACCGGCTCCGCTTGCTCCGTGTTTTTGAAAATTTTCTTCACATTCACTTCATCGCGCACCAATTCGGCCAGGCCCTCGTCGTCGGCCACCGCGGCAAACGAATCGTTCACTGAAAGCTCGCCGAGTGGCTGGCGAATTTTTATCCCTGCCGCCGCCCGTTTTTCAAGCGCCAGCGACACGAGCGTTCTGGTTGCGTTCATTGCTGTTAGTAGTTTTTGATCGCCTCCCGAAACATCTGACCACCGTTCAAGGTGCACACTCTCCTGATCATTTTCCATTTTTACTTTCTGATACAAATCCTCAGCGAGAAAGGGCATAAAAGGCGCAAGGCCTTTTGCAAGCTCGCGCAACACAAAACGCGTGGTAGCGATAGCGTCACGAGCAGTGTCAGTATTTTTGAAACGATCGCGCGATCGGCGAATATACCAAGTTGAGAGATCGTCAACAAACTGCGCAAATGGTCGTGCAGCGGCATCAAGGCGATAATTATCTAATTCTCCTGTCACCTCACCCAACATATTAGAGAGAGCCGCCAAAATCCAACGATCAAGAACGTGGGGCGAATTGGCGCTCGGCGCAATATTTTTATCTGCATAGAGCGCATAGAACGCGTACACATTATCGAGCCGATTGATAACTTTTTTGACCACTTCATCGAGACCTTTTTCAGAAAAAGCCAAGTCTTCAGCCTCCACAACCGGTGACGATAGCAGATAATAGCGCAATGCGTCGGCCCCATACTTATCCAACACAAAACGAATGTCGGGATAATTTTTGAGACGCTTCGACATTTTTTGGCCGTCTTCGGCGAGAATAATACCGTTAACCACCACGTTTTTGTACGGAGCGTGGCCAAACAGCGCCGTATTTAAAATGAGCAGGGTGTAAAACCAACCGCGCGTTTGATCCTGACCCTCGGCGATAAAGTCAGCGGGAAAGCGCGGTGGTTTTTTCGAAGACTTTTGTTCAAAAGGAAAATGAATCGAGGCAAAGGGCATCGAGCCGGATTCATACCAGGTGTCGAAAACATCCGGCACGCGCTTCATCGTGCCACGGCAATTTTCTTTCGAGCAAGCAAACTCCACGGCGTCGATGTAGGGCCGATGCAAATCGAGATTAAAATGAGCATCGTGTGGCAGAGCAACAAATGGGAGTGGGCGAATTTCAGCATTGTCCATAAAGCCCACGCTCTTCTCACCGAGCGGTTCAACGAGACGCAATGCTGCCGCAAGCGGCGCGGCGTGACTCACCACTAAAATTGTTTTACCTTTGAAACGTGCGTCAATATCGTGGAAAAATTCGGCGATGCGTTTTTCTTCATGCGTCTGTGTTTCGTCGTTAGATGGAACGCGTCCTTCGCGATACGCTTCGTTGCGTTTCTCACGACTCTCCCCTTCAAACGCGAAGGCCCCGAGTTCCCGTAGACGCTCATCAATTTCAATTTTTCCCTCAAAGCCAAGTTCACGCGCCACAATTTCCGCTGTTTGGTGTGTCCGCTCAAACGGCGAAGAGAAAATTGCATCAATTTTTTTGCCAGCGAGCGTTTCGGAAAATTTTTTTGCCGCGTCAGCCGCTTGCTGCTCTCCTTCAGCTGTTAACGGATCCTCCGCCTTTTCATCAGCAACAATAACGTTCGCCACATTACTCTCTGCTTGACCGTGCCGCATTAAAAAATACTCATTACGCTTCAATTTTTCAGAAAGCGTTTTAACAGAGTCGATAAATTCAAACGTGCCACACTCCTCGCAACGCCACACCGGCAACGGCGCGCCCCAAAAACGCGAACGCGACACCGCCCAGTCGCGCGCGTTTTCCAACCACATACCGAAGCGGCCCTGGCCAATCTCCTCCGGCACCCAGCGCACCTTTTTATTCTCCGCCACCAACTTCTTTTTTATGTCGGCCACCTTCACAAACCATGAGCTCGTCGCGTAATTCAGAAGCGGCGTGTCGCAGCGCCAGCAGTGCGGATAGCTGTGAGTAATTTTTTCTTTCGCAAAAAGAGCTCCGTGTGCGGCCAAATATTTGATAATTTCAACATCGGCTCGCTGGTGGGCATTCGGCTCCTCGGCCGTCGGCCGCGGCTTGACCTGCTGGCCCGCAAAATCCGTCACCTCTTTTTTAAAGCGCCCATCCACGCCAACATGCTGAATAAACGGCAGCCCAGCCGTTTGCGACAAGTTGTAATCATCTTCGCCAAACCCTGGCGCAATATGCACAACACCCGTCCCATCTTCAGTCGTTACAAAGTCGGCCGCCTGCACCGTATAAAAATTTTCCTTGTGCTCTATCTCTGCCGCGTTCTCATAGTACGGAAACACTGGCTTGTATTTTTTGCCGACAATTTTTTTTCCGGAAAATTCTTCTTCGATTGTGTACGTTTCTTTTATTGCACTTAGACGCTCGTTAGCTACAATGGCCAGCGTCGTCCCCTTCTCTGTTTCTATTTTTACGCGCACGTATTTTATTTTCGGATTTACCGCGAGCGCCACGTTGCCCGGCAAAGTCCACGGCGTTGTCGTCCAGGCCAGCAAAAATGTGCCGGGCTCATCAACCAGCTCAAACTTCACATACACCGAAATATCCGTCACCTCTTTATAATTAAGACCGACTTCAAAATTAGAAAGTGTCGTTTCGCAACGCGGACACAAATGCATCGGCTTGAAACCTTGATAGACGAGTTCCTTTTTATTGAGTTCGCTAAACGACCACCAAATACTTTCGGTGTAACGCCAGTCCATCGTTACGTAGGAATGATCCATATCCACGAAGCGGCCAGTGCGCGGAATAATTTCTTTCCAGAGCGTGTCGTAGCGCAGAACGCTCGCCCGCGCCGCGGCATTAAATTTTTCTATGCCATACATTTCAATGTCTTTGCGCGTCGAAAGCCCGAGCTCTTTCTCAATCAAATTCTCAATTGGCAAACCATGACAATCCCAGCCCCACCGGCGCGGCACATGAAAGCCGCACATCGTTTTATAACGCGGAATGACGTCCTTTATAGTACCCGCCAAAATGTGCCCATAGTGCGGCTCGCCCGTAGCAAACGGCGGTCCATCGTAAAAAATAAATTCCCACTCTTTGCCGTCTTTAACGAGAGATTTTTTATCGAGCGTCTTTTGAAAAATGTCCCGCTCACGCCAAAACGCCAGTGTCGCCTCCTCGCGCTCGGCAATGGGGCTCTTTATTGTTTTTTTATCCTGTTCGTCAGACTGAGCCATACGTGGCTCAAATACTAGCATTTTTTACGAATTTTTGCTGTATAATTATAGGTATGGAAGGTCCACAAGGGAAAAACCCCAAACAGCAACTGCTAGATACTATTAGTAAAAAAATAGAACAAATTACTGATGGTTTAGGTATGGAAATAGATCCCGGAATCCGCGAAACTATTATATATTTACAAGCACACGGTTTTAAGACCTATGCCTCTTGCGAAGGGCACGAGGATTGGGGGTTGCCATATCCGTGGGTAGATATAGGCGAGATGTTAGATGAAGACACGCGCTATCAAGAATTAGAACGTAAAATTAATTTTGAAACTGGTGAAAACACCCTAAATGCCGCAGAGAAAAAAGAACTTAGGCAAAAGGAACTAGATGCCGAAAAAGAGAACCGAAAAGAAACCGGGAGATTAAAAGAGTTATTGGTAAAATTCTACAAACAGAGAAAATCAGACGTGCGATTAGGTATGGAAGCGAAGGGTTTGAGTAGTGTACGTATTCTCCCTCAACGGGCCCCACGTGGTAAACCAGATGACATACGCAAAAAAATACCTCCTGAAAAAATATCGAGAGACCTCAAATTGTTTCAAGCTGAAATGACCCAATTCACCGAATTTCTTAAACAAGAATTTTTTACATCCTCTCCGGCGCACTGATGCCGAGGAGCCAGAGGCCGTTGCGGAGTACCTGGCCGACGGCGGCGGCGAGGGCGAGTTTTGCTTGCGATGCACTTTTGTTGCTTGGGTCGATAATCTTTTCAGCGGCGTACCAGCTGTTGAATTCGCCGGCGATGGTGGTGAGAAATGTCGCAACATACTGCGGCGCGTAGTCGGCGGCGGCGCGCTCCACCATTTCCGGAAAACGATAAAGAAGATGCGTGAGTGTGCTTGCGTTTTGCGGCAACTCGCCAAGTACCGGTTCAATCCCCTGCTCTTCAGCTTTAGCTAGCAACGCTTGCGTGCGCACGAAGGTGTACTGTAAATAGGGACCTGAGTCGCCTTCAAATGAAATGGATTGCTCTTTGTCAAAAACCACATCGCGACCGATAGACTGCTTAAGCACCGCATACTTGAGCGCGGCAACGGCTATAAGGTTAGCAATCTTCTCATCTTTTGCTTCCATTTTTTCCAGGGCCCGCGCGGCGAGCTCGGCGAGGAGCGATTCGCCCGTTACAATGTTGCCGGTGCGCGAGCTCATCTTACCTTCGGCAAAACGCATCATGCCGTGACCGAGGTGACGCGTGCGCCGCGCGATTTCCGGATATATTTCAGCAAGGGCCGCGAGCACTACTTTGAAATAATCATTTTGCTCGTTGGCGGTGATAACTACCGACGTGTCGAAATCGTGTAGCTCGAATTTTTTCTTAGTGAGACCGAGCTCTTTGGCTTCGTAGGTCGGGATGTTGTGCGAGGTGATGAAAACACGATTGTGGAGTCCGCGCGCTTTAGCGTCAGGTTTTTTCTCGCCGGGATAAATTACTGCCCCGTCGCTGCGCTCGAAAATGCCCCGTTCCAAACCAAGCGCGACAATCTCTTCACCAAACGCGGCAATGTCGCTCTCCCAGATTTGATGATCAAATTTTGAGCCGAGCAGCGCGAACATTTCGTTGAAATGATCGACGCTGGCCCGCTTACCGAAAACGTAAAATTCATTGGCGACCGGGTCGGCGTGGGTATAAATTTTATGATTAAGCTCGGTGATTTCTTTTTTTGCCGATTCGTCCTGCTCGTAGGTCTGCGCTCCGTGCACATAGGCCGCGCCGACAAAGGCGATTTTTTCCGAGAGCGGCAGTTTGTGGAGCTCGGCCAATATTTGCGCGGTGGGAGCGCCAGAAAATTTTTCCGCAGCGAGCTTTTGCATACCCCACACCGCCATAGCCACATTGAGACCCACATCAGAACCGTAGGTCGCGCGGCGCACCTCGGCGCCTTCAAATTGTGTAAGGCGCGAGAGCGATTCGCCAATAGCATTGCTCATGAGGTGGCCAATATGCAGGGGCTTAAACGCATTGGGGTCAGTGTATTCAACGATAATTTTCTCCTTGAAGAGCTGGGCGTTTTTGCCGAAGTCGGCGCCTTTTTTCAAAATCTCCGCAAGCGATTCGTGGAAAAATTTTTCCGACAGAGAGAAATTTATAAAACCGACGCCGGCAACGCTCACCTTCTCTAAATATGCGTTGGGTGATCTTTCCAACTCAGCCACAATCGCTTCGGCGATTTTTTTTGCCAACACTTGGGGATTGTCACCGCGTTTTTTTGCCAGCATGAGCGCCACATTCGTCGAAATGTCACCAAATTTTAAATCACTCGGATGATCGAGTGTTATTTCTGTGTCAACAGCAGCAGCACCAACAGCGATTAGCGCTTGCTTGATGAGCGTCGTGATTGTTTCTTGAATCTGCATATTATTTGCGGCCAGTACTGCCGAAGCGGCCAGTGCCACGGGCTGATTCGGACAGCGTATCAGTTTCTTCTATTTTGGCAATTTCGACGGGAAAGATTACCAGTTGAGCGATTTTGTCACCAACTTCAACAGTGTATGGTTGATCACCTAAATTCACTAGATGCACATTATACTCGCCACGATAGCCTGCATCATAGACACCGCCCATCGTGTGTAGTTTTGCTTTACTGATGCTCCCTTTGTCTTTCACAATACCCGCATAGCCGTGCGGAAATTCGATAGCCACACCAATATTGAAAAGGTAGTGCTCGCCGGGCGCCAAGGTTTTTTCCTCCATAGCGTAGAGATCGAGACCAACATCACCCGGATGCGCATAGCTTGGCAGCTTGGCATCAGGCCTCAATTTTTTAATTTTAATAGTGATTGCCATGGCAAAATTTACTTTATAAAAAGTTTATCATTTCTTGAGCTTTTTTTCACTTTTATCGCCGTGCGAGAAAAGGGGCAACAATACTCCAGATGCGCTCGTGAATAACCTGGCGTGGTTTGATTTCGCCGTCACCGTCGCAATCTATTTTTTGCCAGTTGTTGCTTTTCTTAATCATGCCGAGCGCACTGCGCCGCGAGGCGTCCATATGGGCGAGATTATCTTCTGCAACATCAACTTTGCGGCCTTTGTTGTAACGTTTCTTAAATGAGGCAAGTTTGGTGCGCAGCAATTTTTGACTGAGCCGAATCGGCAAATCGAGATACAAAATGAGGTCGGGTTTGGGAATTTTGAAAACGCCGTATTCCATTTTATCGAGCCAATGGAGAAATTCTTTACGGCCGGCGGGGCTATCGATTTTGGCACCCTGGTGAATTTGATTAGCGCTTACATAGCGGTCGGCAACAACAATATACCCCTCATCGAGCCACGTTCGAATCATCGGCGCCGACTCAAAGCGGTCAGCGGCATAGAGCACCGAAGCAATGTGCGGATCGACTTCGATGAAGTCGCCATATTTTCCAGCAAGATATTCACCAATGAGTTTGCCGAAAAAATTGCGATAGTAACCAGGGAAATCGATGGCCTTAACCTTTCTCCCTTCTTTTCGCAACCGTTCAACGAGCAGCGCCGCTTGCGTGGCTTTGCCCGTGCCGTCAATACCATCGATGACTATAAATTTTCCTTTCGCGGCGCGCTGCTTCATGAATTTTTCTTTTTTGATTTTTGTGCTTTGCGTAAGACTGCGTCGATTTTCGCGGCAATTTTTTTCATATCAGATTCGCGGCGGCCGCGTGTCGTTTCCGCAGCCGAGCCAAGGCGCACACCCGACGGGTCCATCGGCGAACGCGTTTCGCCTGGAATAGTGTTTTTATTAACAATAATATCAGCTTTTTCTAACGCCTCACTCGCCTCTTTACCGGAAAGACCAAGGCCATTGAGCCAGGTATCCACGAGGACCAGGTGGCTGTCGGTGCCGCCAGAGATAATGCGCCAGCCACGCTTGGAGAGTTCATCAGCTAAAACTTTTGCATTCTTAACAACTTGGTGAGCATATTTTTTAAACGCCGGCGACGCCGCCTCTTTCAGGGTTACCGCCACCGCCGCAATTTGATTGATGTGCGGCCCGCCCTGCAAACCAGGAAATACTGCTTTATCGATTTTTTTACCAAGCTCGCGCTCGTCGTTACGCGCAAAAATAAGTGCGGACCGCGGACCGCGAAGGGTTTTATGCACTGTCGTGGTCACCACATCGGCATCTTCAAACGGTGATGGATAGGCCTCACCAGCAACCAAGCCAGCGAAGTGCGACATATCTACCATCAAAATCGGGCGCGGCGTCACAGCGTCGGCGATAGCACGAAACTTTTTGAAATCGACGCGACGCGGGTACGCAGTGAAGCCGGCGACAATCACGTCTGGCTTTTGCTCCATAGCAATTTTTTTAATGTCGTCGTAATCGAGCTGCTCGGTTTGCTCGCGCACCCCATAGGGCACCTGCACCCAAAATTTTCCTGTCGCTGAAACTTTGTGACCGTGCGTGAGATGACCGCCATTATCGAGCGACATGCCCATAACTTTTCCGCCGGGCGGCACGAGCGCCAAATACACCGCCAAGTTGGCCGGCGAACCGGAAAGGGGCTGCACATTCACATGCCACTTCGCCGCCGAGAGTTTGAAAAGTTTGAGCGCGCGCACTTTGGCCAAGTCTTCAATTTTGTCGATGAATTTCTGCCCACCGTAGTAGCGCCGCCCAGAATACCCCTCGGCGTACTTGTTAGTGAGCTCCGAGCCAAGCGCCGCCAGCACATCATTAGAAACATAATTTTCCGAAGCAATAAGATTCACCACTTTTTTCTGTCGCCCCCGCTCCGCCTTGATCAGCTTTTCAACCTGTTTGTCTTTCATAGGTACTATAGTAACATTGACAATGAGAAAGTAAAAAGTAGTATTACATGAGAATTGGGCGCGTGCTCAATAATACTGGTCTTAAAAAAAGGAAAGGTTATGAAAACATACCAAAACGTTCTTCGTCAAATCATGGATTCTGGCATCGACCGAGAGGGTCGCAACGGTAACACACGAGCGCTTTTTGCTTTGCAAATGCGCTTCCCCATGGCTGACGGCTTTCCCGCCATGACCACGAAGAAGCTCGCTTTCAAAGCAGTAACAAGCGAATTACTCTGGTTTATTGAAGGCAGCGGCGACGACAATCGCCTTAAGGAACTAAATGGCAGCGAACGAACTATTTGGACCGACAACGCCGAAGCGCCCTATTGGAAACCGAAAGCGAAGTTCCCCGGCGACCTCGGCCGGATTTACGGTGTCCAGTGGCGCTCGTGGCAAGGACCTAACGGCAAAGTTGATCAACTGAAAGAAGTGATCGAAAAACTCAAAACAAATCCGAGCGATCGGAGACTGGTGGTTAGCGCCTGGAACCCTGGCGAGCTTGATCAGATGGCTTTGCCACCGTGCCATATGCTCTTTCAATTCTTCGCCGCTGATGGAAAACTCTCTCTCCACATGGTCCAGCGCAGCTGCGACATGTTCTTAGGTGTACCCTTCAACATATCCTCATATGCGCTTCTGCTTTCGATGGTCGCGCAAGTTGTTGACATGCAGCCGCATGAATGTATCTTGACTCTCAATGATGCACACATCTACCATGAACATTTCGACGCTGTACAAGAGCAGCTTTCTCGGGAGCCGCGTCCATTGCCAAAACTCTGGCTCAACCCGGAGATAAAAGACATTGACAGCTTCACTATGGATGACATTCGTCTCGAAAATTACGATCCTCTGCCAGCCATAAAAGCAAAAATGCTCGTGTAAATATGGCGACTTTGTCGATTATTGCAGCCGTCGCTCGAAATGGTGTCATTGGCAACAAAAACGACTTGCCGTGGCACCTTCCTTCCGATCTGGCTCGCTTTAAAAACCTCACCCGCGGCAATGCGGTGCTCATGGGACGCCTGACCTACGAATCTATACTAGCCCGTTTGGGTAAACCTCTACCGGATCGTAAGAATTTTATTTTGACCAGTCGTTCAGATTACACTGCGCCAGGATGCACTATTGTCTCTTCTTTATTTGAAGCGCTCAGTGATGTTGGTCCAGATGAAGAAGTTTTTGTTATTGGTGGTGCTAGAGTGTACGAAGCAGCATTACCTGTTGCCTCTCGGCTCTATTTAACAGAAGTAGACGCACACGTCGCCGGTGACACATTCTTTCCATCATGGAATAAGCATGAATGGCTTTTAGAAAGAGAAGCTGCACAACCACCCGACGCTAAGAATCAGTATGGCATGGTCTTTAAAGATTACGTGAGAATTTCGTAATCTAACCAACGCGACGGCGTTGGTTTTTTCTTACAATGCAATTCTAATTTTTAAAATGTTTAGCGAGCTTGGGACCGGTTTGACGAGCATAGTTGGGATTGAGGGTATCGTAGGGCTCACGCGGCGCCTCGGTCACTTTTTCAAAACGAATTTTAGCAATAGGCTGACCTTGACGAACAATCAAATCTTCAAATGGTCGCACCTCGAGCGTCAGCGGCCGACCCTTCCCTTCACCGGCCTTACCCCAACCCCAGCCTGGGTCAATAAAACCGGCGTAGTGGGAGCGAAACTCACCAGAACGTTCATCCATCGGCACCATTTCGCAGGCAAACTCCGGCGGCACACGCACATATTCGTGCGTCGACAAAATATAAAACGAGCCCTTTTTCAAATACACATAGTCCCCTTTTTTCTTCACCGGCTTAAAAAATTTCTTGGCGTCGTAAAAAGAGATTTTTGCTAAATCCACCAGATGCGTATTGGGTACACCTTCCCATCCTAATATTGTTCCCTCAAGATCAAGCGTGAGAATCACCGATCCGTCGTGATCACGAACTAAAATATCCTCGTAGGTATAGGCTTCCCCCGTGCGACGCCACAGGAGTTTATGTTTCTTGAAAGCTACCTCGAGCTCAAAGTCATTAAGGCGCGTATCGGCGTTAAAGAGTCGCAATTGATTTAGCGTCACCCCTTCGTATAATTTGACGGGAAATGATTTAGGCATAATAGATATCCAGAGCTCCCCTCGAAAACCGGCGGGCAAATAATCATAGCGAGACACGCCATCGGCCAAAAGACGCACATGCACATCGATGCGTCCGCTCGTCGATTTCGGATTGGTAAGCCCATAGACAACTTCAGGTAGCGCAAGCGTTTCATTAAGACGAATAAGGTACATTTGATTACGTTCCAATGGTCGTAAAATCGGGTGTCGTGTTTTACGAATACAGTCTAGAACTTGACGCACCGTCTCACGACTTTTCGGCTGAAAAATTCCCTCTACCTTATACACCTCATTAGAAACTGAAAGATCGAGTGACGACGGTCGAATATTTTTAGACAGAGCGGCGACATCAGCACTTTTAATAAACCCGGCAGCACATAATTCGTGAAGTGTTTCCGCCGGTAACGCCCCCTTTCTATCGTCCGCTGAATATGTTGTTTTCATACGATATGTTTCGATATCGCCATCATAAAAAATAAATCGAAAAAAGTAAAACCCCGCACCATATGCGGGGTTTTAAAAATTTGGACATTACTTAAAAACACCAAGCCACAAACCATCAGTGAAAATAGTAAAAAATTTTCTATTTCCACCAATCGCAAGGCAGTGAATTTTCCTTTCGTCACAATTAAACAAACAATGAGCAAAAGAGAGGGTGATGCTCTCAGGTTTACAGAGAGACCATTGATTGCCGCCAAATAACCCGTAGATTGCAACCTGATCAAAATTGATTTGGATTTGATCATCTCTCAAACAAAAATGCACCTGATCACATATCCCAGAATAACGTGTAGTAACAACACAAGGAAACTTATTCTCACCAAAACATTTTTTTTCGTCCTTGTACCACTCTATACACATACCAGGCAACCGATCCTGAAAGGTAGAAAAAAACGATTCCCAGAACATTCGATGCATTACACGGGTAAGGCGTGATTCTGTAGGTTGATACGTCTGAGAACGCTTCGTGAGATGTTCGTAATGTAGAAGTTGTGATTCTTTTCTTTGAAACCACTCATACAATTCTTTGGGATCAATACCGGCCATACAAAACTCCTTTCTTGTAAAAGAACTGTGATTTCTGTTGTAGTTGTACACCCGCGAGCGGCTGGTGTCAAAACTATTTTTGAAAAATTTCCTAGAAAAAACTATTTTACTTCCACGCCCATAGAGCGGGCTTGGCCTTCGATGATACGTACCGCGGCGTCGATTGAGGCGGCGTTCAGATCAGGCATTTTCTTTTCAGCAATTTCTTTTGCCTGAGCTTTGGTGATGGAGCCGATTTTAGCAGTATTGGGTTTACCAGAACCTTTTTCTTTGCCCATTGCTTTCAAGATAAGGGCTGAAGCGGGTTCTACTTTATAGGCGAGTGAGTAGCTGCGATCATCATAGACAGAGACGATTGTCGGCACCGTTTCGCCAACACGTCCCTTCGTTTCATCATTAAAACGCTTTACGAATTCACCGATATTAATACCCGCCGAGCCGAGTGCCGGACCGAGCTGTTGACCAGGAACAGCTTTACCGCCTGGAATTTGAAGCTTTAATTGTTTAACGATTTTTTTAGCCATAATAGTTGTTGCTCAAGCAGCCTACCTTAAATTTTCTTTACTTGCAAGAAGTCTAATTCCACGGGTGTTTCGCGACCAAACATATTTACCAGCACTTTTATTTTACCGCGTTCTTCATCAACTTCATTAACCCGGCCTTCAAGCTCTTTGAAGGGACCGTCGACGATAGTGACATGGTCATCAATGTCGAGATTGATAGCGTGCTTCGGTGTATCAGCATTCATACGAGCAAAGAGCGATTCCACTTCTGATTTAGGAATAGGTACCGGATAGACGCCAGAGCCAACGAAACCGGTTACACGCGGGGTGTTGCGCACCACATACCAACTATCGTCAGTAACAACCATTTCCACCATAATGTAACCAGGATATATTTTTTCTTCTTCTTCAGTACGCTTCCCCGCTTTTACTTTAATTTTCTTTTCCGTCGGCACGATAACGTTAAAAATCTTATCCTGCATGTTGAGCGATTCAATGCGTTGACGTAGGTTGCGAGCTACGGCATTTTCATAACCAGCATAGGTGTGAATAACGTACCAGTTTCGGCCTTCACCGATAGTTTGTTTTGACATAACGAACGTTTAAAAATGGGCGAATAAAAATTGCAATGCTTTGGAAAAGATATAGTCGAGCGCGCCGAGATACGCAGCAACACCAAGTGTTATAGCAATCACAATGGTGGTATAGATAATAGCTTGCCGGCGCGTTAACCAGGAGACGTGTTTTAATTCAGCTTGTGTTTCCTTAAGAAATGTTCCGAGTCCCATAGATGTTATTTTTGTTATTAAAAACCGCCCCGCGGGCGCTTGCGAATATGGTAGCACCTTCAGAAAAATTGTCAATCACTACTCGATTTCGTAGGTAATAGTAACGTTTTCAGTCACTGTATTTTCACCAGTAGGAATAGAGGGGGCAGCTGACGCGGCTGTAGCAAAAGTGGCCATCTGATAGATCGGCTGCGGAGTATTATTTGATTCCTGGAAACTGACAATGCGCACGAGACGTACACCGAGCTGACTTGCTAGTGTTTGGGCTTTTTGCTCAGCATCAGCAATTGCTTTTGCTCGCGCCTCATCTTGGGCAGTGTGGGGATTATTTTCAGTAAAGGTAATGCCGCTCACCTGAGTAATACCCATCTGACCAATCGTTTGAAGTAATGCGCCAGTAGTGGAGGCGGTTTCTACTTTTACGTTAATAGTTTGGGATACTTCATAGCCGTCAAGCACTTGGCGAACTGGCGGGCAGCCACCAACAGGACAAATTGTCGGTTGCGCACTATAAGTATAGTGGGGTGAGATAGAATAGTTGGTGGTCTGTAAATCATTTTTAGAAACACCAGCATTTTGAAGCGTGGTGAGTGCTCTATTGGTCAGGGTGCTTGCCGCGTTTTGTGCTGCCGCGACAGTAGCCGCTGTCTTATCTACCGTAAAAGAAAATTCGGCGACATCAGGAATAGCTGTTGCCTTACCAGTACCAGAAACAGCAATGGTAGGAATTTTGTTAATATCAGATGGTGCACCCACTTGAGAAAACAAGTTGACAGCCGTAGCGAGAAGCGCAAGTGAAGCAGACACCATCAGGATGAGGAGTGCGGTGCGAATAGTTTTGTTAGCAAAGATTTCCATAATGATTCTTTAGCTTAGTATGGAGGTAGTATACCATAAAATATGCTCCGGTCTTATAGCCACGATACTCGACTAAAGATGCCGGCCGGCAAGAGCCGGCCGGCTGGCCCCGATTCGGTAAGGGCTAACTCCCCCGCTGTAATAGTGCCATCCGGGAACAACCCAGCCACAGCATTCGCATAAGAAATCGCCGAGTAGCCGGCAGCATAGCCATTCACCAAAAAGAATAGCGGCTGCGGAGACAGAGCTTGGCGACACAAGTCGAGTAATTGTAAAAAATCGTCCTCAATTTTCCAAACCTCCCCTTTCGGGCCGCGGCCAAATGCCGGTGGGTCGAGAATGATGCCGTCGTAGCGTCGCCCACGCCGAATTTCTCGCCGCACAAAACTTCGCGCATCATCAAGAATCCAGCGGATGGGGGCGCGAGCAAGATCGGAAAGGGCAGCATTCTCGCGCGCCCACCCAATAGCCGCTCGCGAACCATCAAGGTGCGTTACCTCAGCACCCGCTCGCGCCGCCGCGAGCGTCGCTCCACCGGTATAGCCAAATAAATTCAAAACGGAAACATCGCGCTTACCGGCCGCGTTTATATTCTCCGAAATCCATTCCCAGTTGGGTCGCTGCTCAGGAAAGAGACCTGTGTGCTTAAAGGCCGATGGCCGAATTAAAAATTTTGCACCTGCAAAGGTAATTGGCCACTGCCGCGGTATACCCGCTTTCAATTTCCACTGACGCTCGTGGGCATTAAAAATACCAGTGGCACGATCCCACTCCGCAGTCAAACGTTTCGGCCAGAGCGCCTGCGGATCTGGCCGAGCTAACACAATTTCTCCAAACCGTTCCAGCTTCTCTCCCTCCCCACTATCGATGAGTTCATAATCATCCTGAGTTGATGTACTTACTATCTGTGTATCCATAGCAATATACCTAGTATATACAATTCACCACAAAAATTAGTGTTCTACTTTTTTACCGAGCGTTACTGTAACAGTTTCTTGCTTGCCATTATGCAACACCGTCAAGGTCGCAACAGCGCCAACTTTTTGCGCCCGCACGAGATCGGTAAGATTATTGTCATTAGTCAACTTCGTACCATTAAAATCTAAGATGATATCACCAGCTACTAAACCAGCTTTAGCCGCCGGCGAACCAACAACAACGGCCGGTTGACTCGTACCACTTCCCGCGGCAATTAAGGCCCCATAGGTTACAGAAAGTTTTTTATCTTTTGCCACTGTTGGTGTAATCGGTATATAGCGCACACCAAGAAACGGGAAGGTTATCGTACCATTTGCTTCTACCGAAGCCACCGCTTCTTTGATCATATTTCCTGGAAGAGCAAAACCAATACCCTGCGAACCCTGCGCTACCGCGACGTTAACACCAACCACTTTACCCAAAAGATCGAGAAGTGGGCCGCCGGAATTACCGGGGTTGATAGCGGCATCAGTTTGAATCACTTGCGGCAATGACTCCGTGCCACCAGTAACAACATCACCAGCCACAATAGAACGAGAGAGACCGGACACAACTCCCACAGAAACAGTATTACGAAACTGACCGAGTGCATTACCAATAGCGATCACGCTCTGACCAAGCTGCAACGCGCTTGAATTATCGAAAGTAAGATACGGATAGCCAGTACCCGAAATTTTAAGAAATGCAATGTCGTCGGTTGCGTCTTGCGCTATTACTTTAGCGGTATGCTCCTGGCCATCATTGGTATAGACCGTGTACTGGGCATTAGGATCGGACACCACGTGATCGTTGGTCACGATAAGACCATTAGATGAGACAAAAAATCCTGATCCGCCACCTACTTGTTGTTGTTGTGTGCCATCTTGATAGTATTGCGGCACCTGAATAGAGAAACTGCCGTTGCCAAAAAGTCCAAACGGACTGGGAATTTGTTCATTTTGTATATACTCTTTCATTATCGGCACATTCTTGGTGATAATAATTGAAACCACCGCGGGATTAGCCTCTTTTACAGCGGCTATCACCGCTTGATCATGGCCCTGTGCTAGAGAAAGCGGTGTAGCAGCTGGATGAATATAGTTTTCAATAGCGGCGCGTTTAGCATAGAGTATACCGGCAATAGCGCCTAAAATAATAAGCGTTACGAGGGCATTACTACCTAGTATCGCCCAAAATCGAGGTGTGAAAAAAGGCTGACGTGGTTTGGTTGGTAAATTTTGAGAGGGAATATTTTGTTGTTCGTCCATATTTTTTATAGATTAAGAAAAATTATGGGTGTAATGAAAAAAGCTGGTCGAAACCTGCATAATGTACGGTCGAAGTTGCTCGAAGGGTGCAAATATCTAAAATTTCATCGGTAGAAAGCACTGACGCTTGAATGAGATGATTGCGCGCGTACACGCTCGGCATTACCACGGCAGTACTCGAAGCGCCGAGAGAGGCTAAAATATTTTGCGCTGCACTATAACTCGTCGTTGGCGTAAATACTACTAAAATAGTATTTGTAGCAATAGAGCCAGCACTCGCTTTCGCCTGAGCTACAAGCTCACTTTGACACTGAGAAAGTTTCGCTTGGGCAGATGGCGTGGCAACCTGCTTCGGCATTGAGACAGAATGAGAGATTGTTGGCGCGGCCGGCGACGAATGGTTAATAGTAAGTACCCCCGTACTAACCAGTACCGCAAAAATAGCCGCCACTACAACAAGAACAATAATTATTGTCCATATAATAGCCCGGGTCGATTTTTGAGGAGCGTTATTGTTGTCCATGTGATTGATTTTTTTGCTTGTACTGACGCCAAACTCGAAACCAACTGAGAGCAACGGGAATGAGTGATACAACTATGATACCGGCAATAATAAATGATGTGTAGTGCCGTACGAACGAGATGTGACCAAGGTAGTAGGAAAGGACCAGTAAGCCAGCCGTCCAAAATAAGCCACCAACAATATTATATATGACAAAAATACCGTAGTTCATTTCACCAATACCGGCGAAAATGGGGGTAAAAGTTCTGATAATGGGAATGAAACGAGCAAGAAACACCGCCACCCGACCATACCGAGCAAAGAATTTCTCGGTGTCGTCGAGATAACGCTGCTTGAGAAACCGGCCAGTATGACGTTCTAGAAAATACCGTCCGAGACGCGCGCCGGTCCAGTAGCCAAATGAGTCGCCAGAGATGGCGGCGAGCGCCGCCACCGGCAGGAGGACCGCGAGACTGAGGTGGCCGGCACTCGCCAACAAGCCAACGGTAAAAAGTAATGAATCACCCGGAAAGAAAAATCCTAAAAAAAATCCCGACTCAGCAAAAAGGACAATAAAAATACCGACGTAACCAAAGGTCAAAATAAAAGAAAGCAGTAACGACATTACATTACGAGAAGCGACGTGCAGCAACAATACTAAGTAGTATAGCCGCCAACGTTACTGACATCATAGGAATAGTGATATACCCAAATTGTACAAAATAAGTTTTTGTACACGAAACTCCCGTCGCACTGCACGCTGCTAAAATACTCGTATTAAATGTTGCGCTATAGTATTGGACGGCACCAATGGCAAATGCAATCAATGAGAGCACGCCGCTTATAGAAAATACCGGCCCTAAAGCTTTACCGCGACATTCATAGAAAAATGCCAACGCAAAAATAACTACTTGCGGATAGATACAAATTCGTTGCCACCAACAAAGCTCACAAGGAGCAAAACCAACAACATTTGAGAAAAAGAGGCTGCCTACAACAGCAAGTACACTGACGATTAAACCAATTCCCACAGCATTAATGCTCACCCAGCGCACAAGTGGACGAAACGGCTCAACTACTCGAGCATCAACTGCTTGAGAAGATTCTTGCATTCCCCTATTCCAACGCCACCCTAGATACCACACTCCCAACCACACCACAAAAAGCACAATGGCTATATCGACGACGAGCGTACTGAGCGAAAAGAAAGTTATAATGAAATTTATCACGTCGTGATATTTTTATAGTAATGGCACTATGGAGTTGTGGTCGAGGTGGAAGATCCAACAATAGTCGCCTGTCCAATCCCGAGCGACGTCGCGGGAGCAGTAGATGATGCCGCCTGCGGCAACGCACAGCCTGTTTTTGCCGATAATTGAGCAAGCGTCAGCACGCCACTCTCGCGAGTTCCATCGGCAAAAATCCATGTGGGGTACTCTTTTATTCCCTCATTAATACATACTTTTGTTTGCCCGTTAGCATCAGGCGTTGAACATTCGACATAGGGTAACGAAGAAACCGCGGCACCAAAAAGTTGCTTTTGTGCTGCACAATGCGGACACCAAAACGCGCCGTAAAACTTAGCGCCACTCTTTGCAATACACTGCGCGAACGCAGTTAAGTTAGGCCCGCTTGGTTTGAGACTCGTAAGTGCTACGATACCCACCACAATAACAACCAAAATAATAATAAAGACAATAATAGTTTTATTTTGCATACGATAAGATTCTTACACGAGCTAACTATTAACGCAAGCATTAAATGCCTGCACTTCGTCATTATACGTGGGAATCTCTACTTTAAGACGGGCCACCACAGCATTATAAATAGTCACATCACCATTATAATCCTGGGCAATTTGATTATAGACACTATTCTCTTCGGGAGTGCCGGTAGCCGTAGTCATGAGCTCTTGTTTAATAGTATTGAGCTGTTGACTAAGGCTTGTTGCTTTGGTTTGGTTGGTAATGATTTCCTGATGCAGGACCGCACTAATAACTGGACATGAAGAAAGTGGTTTACCAAATTCCTGCACCGCCATCCACACCTCCTGCCCCTGATACATACCCTGGCGCACCGCCACACCGATATTTATGTAGCGGACATTAAGAATATTTGCCCGATGACCCGGACTCGCCATCCACGCATTTAAAAGATTTGTTGCACTAGTAAAATCTCCTTCTGCTAAATTTTCTCCCTCTACCACATAATTATAACCAGCCTTCAAAGCCAAGTCGCCCGGCCCCACCCCACTTGGCGATATGTGAGCAAAGTATTGGTTGTTAAACATATCGTTTAACTTCATTTCTGCCGCCGCATCAAGTAACACATTTTCTTTGAGCGGCGGCAGGTTTGCTACCGTTGCACGTTCCATATTAGTGAGATCAATAATTGCTGTCGCAGAAATAATATTTGACTTATCAGTAGTATTACTAAAAACAAACGGGCTGGTAGTAGCTGTAGTACTCGTAGCCATCACTTCAGTTGATACCGTCGAAGTAGAAAGTGGCGCCGAAGAAAAACTGGCGGGATGACTTAGTAAAATAGCATAGGCGAGCACGTCTTCAATCGACGTACCTTCAAAATGAGCCATAATTGCTCCCGCTAACAGAAGCCCGAGCACACTCATGTATATTGTAATGCGAACCTTATGCATGAAAAATATTACTCATCTATACTACGAGTGAAATCGCTCATAGTTTGCCTATACTATATAGAAAAATAGGAAATATTAAAAGAAGTGGAACATGCTTCCCAAGCTAAAATGTTTTCCTGCTTTAAATGTAAAGAGAATGAAGAGGGCGGCCGCGACGAGTAGGTAATTGTTTACTAAATACAGAGATGGATCACCACACAAAACCCCCGTTGATCCCGTACCACATACATACGGAAAAGCGAGCGTAGGAAAATAAAGAAAAAGCATGAGCACGATACCAACCAATGACGAAATGCGCACAAAAATACCGGCCAAAAGAGCTATGCCAATAATAAGAAAACCAATCTTCACGACAAGTGCCACAAGCGGCAAGAGCGATGACGCGACCAGTCCTTGATAGAAGGCCGTAAAAGTTTGCCCACCTGAGATGAGTGCGGCGAGCGACCAACCTCGCGTCCACATCGCCGAGAGACCAAAATTTAGAAAATAGACGCCGATAACGAGACGGAGAATAAATAAACTTACCACTTGAAAACGACGAGTATTCACTCTGTTATTCTAACACAGCTTTTTGAAACAGCAGGCGCTTACGCAGCAATAAACTGCTTGAGTTCCGTTTGTAGTGTTTCTTTAGGACGAAACCCTACAAAATCGTGCACCGCACTTCCCTTTTCAAATAATTTCATATTAGGAATGCTCATGATCTGATACTGCTGGGCAAGGGCGCGATTTTCCGCCTCCTCAATATTTACCTTCACAATCTTAAGTTTATCCGCCAAGTCAACGGAAAGTTCATCGAGAACCGGCGCCATCATCCGACACGGTCCGCACCACGGCGCCCAAAAGTCGACAAGTACCGGCGTGGTTGATTCTAAGACTACTTTTTTAAAATCTTCTTGTGTTGCATTAATAACTTTTGACATACATTTTATTTTTTATACTTACAAATAAATTTTTTAAGGTCACGCGTACGACTGGTAACGTTGAACATATAGCATACCTCTTTTCCCTCTCGCTGTGCTTTGACTATCCCCACCCTGGCCAGCACCCGAAGGTGGTGAGACACGGTGGCAATGGGGACATGGAGACGTTTGGCAATATCGGAAACGCACACATTGGGCCGACTAAAGATAGAGCAGAGAATAGCGAGACGGTGTGGATCGCCTACGGTATGTAGTAGTGTAGCCAAGGCGACCGAATCCTTTTTTAATGATGGTGGAGCGGGTGACATAATATTCAAACGAATATTAGAATGATATTCGTGGATATCGCTCTTGTCAACCGCTTATGCGAGCAGCTGAGAAACTCTCTTGGCTATGGGTTTCCAATTAGTTTCAGTGACGAGAAGATGCAATTCCTTAATAAAAGGCTCGGTATCTTTATCTTCAAGCAATCGTAGGGCGCCAGGTGGTATGTTATATAAATTAAAAAGTCGCCAGTCGAGAATTTTGATTTGATCAGCGCTAAATACTTCGAGAAGACGCGTTGCCGCGGGATTATGTTCCTCGTCTCGGAGTTTTTATAAACCTTCAACAATATCGGAAGGCGCTCCTTCAGCTGCTTGACTAATAGATGTGGTGGGTATGCCTTCAAAAGACATGCTTTTTATTATAGCAAATACAAATACCCCGCCCGACAAAGTCGGGCGGGGTATAGATTCAAGTATAGTGTGCTATTTCCTCCTGTTGGGAAGATACCAGCCACGCACTCGCCTGCGTCTTTCATCACGCGCAATAAGTTTTCTGGCTATTTCTTCATAATAATCGTCGTTCACGGTAACAGCTTCCCCCTCATTTCTCCGTACCGTGAATTGACCATCATAGACACCACTCATATGCATCCTTTCAAGAACATAACCAAATATTTCGACTTACCCCCGTGGCAAGTCTTCCTAAAAATATACTAGCACAGTATCGAGAAATAGCGACGTAATATCTTGTTGATAAACACTGTCAGGAGTCCTACTTTGTAATAAAAAGAAATGGGTTTCGTTACTAAGAGCATACGCTACTACATTCGTGCTACACTAATAGTTAGTATATTATTTATAATTTTACTCGCTCTAAATTTTATATATGAAAAAAATTCTTATTTCATTCAGCGCTATTACAGCTATAACACTTTTAACACTAACCGTATCATTAGCTACCGTGCTGCCAGTTCGCGCTGATGACAACTCGGGATTCTGCTATACTTTTAGCAAAAATCTCGGCATGGGGAACACACTTTCGACCTCCGACGCGCAAGCGCTCCAAACAGTCCTTGAGAAAGAGGGCCTCTGGAACAATAATACCCCCCTCACAAACTACAACGAAAATGTCGCGTCTGCTGTTTCTGATCTGCAAGAAAAATATTCTTCCGAAGTACTCGCTCCTGAGGATCTCTCGCACGGCACTGGCTACGTTGGTCCCTTAACCAGATCCGAGCTCAATAATCTCTTTAGCTGTACAAACACTAATCAATCCACCTCGTCGACCGCAACATGCCAACCGGGCTGGCTCTTTAACCCCATGACTGGCATTCGATGTACAACAACCCAGTCCTCAAGCGGCGTCTGCACCAACGGCGCACTTTATAATTATTTGACAGGCGTACCATGCTCGGCGAGTACTACTTCACCTCCAACACCACCAACACCCATCACCATTCCCATCATTGCCACTACATCTTCGGCTATTTCTATTTCTTCATCCGTGTCTCCTGCGCAGGCCTCCCCTGGCACCGACGTTACTATTAATTGGACCTCGACTAATGCCCCTGACGGGTCGGCCGTGGCGCTCACCCTCTTCAATAATAGCGGTAACGAAGTGGGTGTCTTAACTCAAGACGCCGATAGTACTGGTAGCTATGATTGGTCTATTCCTACCTGTGTCTCGGGAACAGCCACGACAACGAGCGGTCTTGCTGTTTTTCAAACTTGTACCCCTACTGACAGCAATGGTGTCTACGAGACGCCCGTGGGCAACTACACTATTGTAGCCAAGCTCTATACACCAAAAGGTGGCTATGGTGGTGGTATGATTGCTCCTTCACCATCTCTCCAAATCCTCGCGACTTCACCGGCAATGCCGTTTGCGGTGATACCTGCTCCGACCACTACGATTGAGTCGTCACAAAATAATTAAAGCGGAATTATCGCACCATTAGGTACACAAACGGGATGCGAATTCGTACTTATTGGTCCTGGCGTCGTACAATATTCCCCTGATGGGCAATCACTGTTGGTTTTACACTGCTGACCTTGCAGCGGCGGCTGTTGTGGTGGCAGCGACGGTGTCTGTCCTCCTAACCCAAAACTTTTTAGCAATTGCCCAATCGTAATTGCACCGGCTGGCACGGCAATATTAACCGGCTGATTGAAGTTACTGAGCGTTGTCGCCGCGTACATAGTAGCTGTACTAGTCCCATTACTCGTCCCATTACTCGCCGACATTATTATTTGTTGTTGGGGAATAACTACTTGGTATATGTAGTGATCTTGTGTACCAATCCAAACTGGCCCGGACCCCGAATTTTTGACGCCAATCTTGTATACTTAGCAACCTAATATACAAGCATATGAAAAAACAACGCATAGCTCCTGAAGTGAAGGAGCA
>JAJYGQ010000004.1 GCA_021785065.1 bacterium | reverse complement strand
GTCACCGAGGTCTTTGTAAAAATCTAAATGATCCGCATCAATATTAGTGATGACGAGCAGCCGCGGCGACAGATGAAGAAATGATTTCTTATACTCATCAGCCTCGACCACAAAATACTTGCTATCACCAAGAATAAAATTAACGCCGCTTTGTTCAAATGTTTGGTCGGTAATTTTTTGGTGTCGCGGATCGAGCATAAGACCACCGACAAGCACCGTTGGATCTGCACCGGCCGCAAGCAATATTGAACCGAGCATCGCGGTCGTGGTTGTTTTGCCATGGGTACCCGCAACAGCGATCGTATATTTTTCCGCAGAGACAAGTTCAAGCATTTCAGGATAGGTCAGTAGTGGTATGCCTCGACGACGAGCCTCAACAAGCTCCGGGTTTTCTGGAGGAATTGCCACTGTGTGCACCACCGCATCACACTGACGAAGCACCGTATCGGGTGCTTGGCCAATGGAAATATAAGCGCCACCAGCCGTGAGGCGATCCGTAATCGCTGACGCTGCCCGATCAGAGCCGCTCACTACAAGACCTCGACCAAGCATCATGCGAGCAATGGCTGAGGTGCCAATACCCCCAATACCAACAAAATGTATATGTGAGAGACGGTTAAGGTCGATCATAGTGGGTGGCCGACGAGCTGTGATTTTTGGTGCAACGTACGACGATAGTATTAAATTGGTCGCCGCGATCAAATTCGTTTGCAAATAAGCCAAATGAAGCGAAAGCAGGGCTTAATAAAATAGTATCGCCTGATACCGAAGAGTCAATAGCTTTGGTTACTGCTTCATCCATTGTTGTCGCTTCTTGAAACGGTACACGTAATGCTGATATACGAGGTAAAATTCGCGCCGTGCCAGAACCTGGTAAAAGAATTATTTTCTTAACCGTTGTTGGTAACAGTGCGAGTAGGGCGTCCATAGCGAGCTGCTTGTCAGCACCACCCATGATAAGTATTGTCGAATTGCCGAGAGCTTGTAGCGCAGCGATTGTGGCGTCGGGCGTTGTCGCGGTAGTATCATTATAAAACGAAACACCTTGAGAGGTAGTGATGAGTTCTAATCGGCCCGGCACACCGGCAAATGAGGCAAATACTGCACGGCTTATAGCATCGGGAATACCTGCCGCCCGCGCCGCGGCGAGTGCCACACCCGCGTTATAGCGATTATGTTCGCCGGGCAAGCGTAACTGCCAGTCGCGAGGAAAGGTCGTTGCTCCGGCAATAATAATTTTACTCGCCAGCGGCCGGCCTAGTGCGACGCAATAATCCTTAAAAAGAGGATGCGCTGCCACCTGTTCCCCCACAATACACACGTCGCCCGCCTGTTGATGAGAAAATATAGCAGCCTTATCAGCAAAATACGCCTGAAGATCATTTTTATAGTAATTAAGGTGGTCAGGCAAAAACGTGGTAAAGACACTTATATGAGGGCTTATCTGTCGTTCTCGAAATCCTTGCAATTGCCAAGAATCGAGTTCTAGCACCGCTCTATCACCGCACTGTGTTTTTTCCAAGAGCGGTAAGGTGGAGAGACCGCGAACATTTCCGCCCAAAAATACGCGGTGCGACGCATCATGCTGCCCCATTTTTTCAGCGGCATAACGAGTATATAGTTCGTAGAGCAGATGAGTAACCGTCGATTTTCCTCTCGTGCCCGTAACGCCGGTAATTGTCGCTGGTGTATATGCGACAAAAAGCGCTGTGCTCATCTCTATAGGTATGGAGTGTTGTCGAGCTTCAGCAATATACGGCGAATCGAGCGGCACGCCAGCGGCTTTGAGAATAAAATCTCTGTCGCGAAAATCCTGGAGGCGATGTTCGCCGAGCACGTAGGTAATGTGCTCGGCGACATCAGCAAGTTGGGCTAAACTAGGAGCCAAAACCTCAGGCGATTTCAAATCAGTAACAATCGGGTGGGCACCGTGTTCAGCTAGAAATCGAATATCGCCCACCCCACGGCCCAGAAGCCCGAGTCCCATTACTGTTACTTTTTTACCGTTAAAATAGCGATGCCAATCGTTCGTCACGTTTTGTGTACGGAAATTATGGTAATTATTTTTCTGAAACTAGTAACGTTTTTACAGTAATCAGTTCTCGCACAAGCGCTATGAGCTGCTCTGATTCATTCGGTTTAACAGAAATTACCCGATCAAAATTAACAAGCTTGGCAAGTAATAATTTGTATACATCGTTATAATAGTGCTCAAGCCGCGCAACCTCACGTGGCTCAGGCATTACCACGGTGGAATTCGCGCCATCATGAATAACAAATAGAGCTTCATTAATTGTATAGGGAG
The DNA here is from genome assembly GCA_021785065.1 of bacterium. Lineage (GTDB taxonomy): Bacteria > Patescibacteriota > Minisyncoccia > Phycocordibacterales > JAKAEA01 > JAKAEA01. Next base: position 2,163 of record JAJYGQ010000004.1, on the reverse strand, counting down.
ACTTCATAGACATTGTAATCATATTTTTCGACTACGTCTTTTAGACGAAGCCGTACTACGTTAATAACTAATATTCAGCAGGAACGCTGACGAAAGAATCCTTGCTAATAATAACGTGATCAATGAGATGAATACCAATAAGCTTACCAGCAGCAATGAGCTGTTTTGTTACTTCAATATCAGCCTGACTCGGGGTGATATCATTGGAAGGATGATTGTGGGCCAAAATAACAGCGGCAGCACTATATTCGATTGCTGGTTTAAAAACTTCACGCGGATGAATAAGACTGGAATTGACCGTGCCAATAAACACCACCTCATCGTGAATAATTTTATGGTGACTGTTGAGATAAATACCGCGCATGTGCTCGCGTGGTAAATCGCGCATATCCTTTAAGTAATCAAAAACTTCACGGGGTGTGCGAATAATAGGTGATGCTGAAGGGTTTTCAGTAAAGAAACGCTTACCGAGTTCTGCACAAGCCACAACCTGCATAGCTTTTTGCAACGGAATATCGAGCTCTTGAGACAGTGTAGCGGCATTAGTTTGCCGAGATAAAATACGTTCACCATATTCCTTCACAATGCGCGATGCCATAGCGAGCACATCTTCCTTTTTTGAACCGGTGCCAAATATAATAGCGAGTAATTCTGAAACCGAGAGCACCGCTGGTCCGGCAGTGAGCATTTTCTCTCGCGGCTTTTCCTCCGCGGGCATATCTCGCACTTTAAGAATATAGCGTCGCTCTGGCCCTACCATAGAGGCGTAGGTGCTAATCCCCTCGTCGAGTACGACATCGAGGTCGGCAATAGCATAGTGCATGGTGGTATTTTTCATGCACCTATTATACCCTACTCCCATAAAATTCCGATAAAAGAAAGTTAAAGAAAAAATAAAACACTACGTCAGACAATACTCGCTTAACAAGTGGGCACGGAGGGATTTGAACCCTCAACCCTTTCGGGATACGCTTCTGAGACGTACGCGTATGCCAATTCCGCCACGTGCCCGCGCTTCAATACTATACACGCTTTTTACCCTGCAACAAGCAAATTTTATAACGTAGTAACCAGGAGCGTATTTGTCGTTTCGCTACGATTACCGAGCGGTAAACCGAAGGTGCAGACGGCGAGATCTTTTTTGCTTGCGAATTTTCGCTTGAACATTTCCCCTTTCGCGATAGTGAGCACATCCTCAACTCGCAGCATTCTTTTCACCAAAACCGGAACTGTGCCGAATTGCAGTAATAACTGGCGGTACGTTTCCATACTATCAGTGAGCGCAATGACCGGCTGAAATGGTTTGTATCGAGAAATCATCCGCGCCGTAAAACCTGAATGGGTCAACACTGTAATTGCTTTTGCTCCAACTGCATTGGCCACATCAACAACTTCACCAGCTATAGCGATTACCACTTGCCGCGATGTACCAACTGCCGCTGCAACATCAGTATGTTTGCTTTTTTGCAGTTCAAGCACTCGCTGACGATAGATTGGGTCGTTTTCCGTCTTTATTGCAACTTTAGTCATCACTTCAACGGCTTCCAAAGGAAACTGCCCGAGGGTCGTTTCTTCGGAAAGCATCACCGCATCAGTACCATCAAAAATCGCGTTGGCAATATCAGACACCTCGGCTCGCGTCGGCACCGGCGATTTGATCATTGATTCGAGCATTTGCGTCGCGGTAATAACCGGCTTGCCCACTTCATTGCACTTTTTAATCATCATTTTTTGCGCCGCCGGCACATTTTCCGCACCAATCTCTACGGCCAAATCGCCACGCGCCACCATAATACCGTCGGACAGCTCCAAAATGCTGTCAAAATTTTCTATCGCTTCAGCAGTTTCTATTTTTGAAATAATTTTTGCCGAGCTTTTTGCTTTGGTAAGCAAAGCGCGCAATTCTTGCACATCTTTTGCTCGTCGCACAAACGAAAAGGCAACATAATCAACCTTATTTTTGATGCCAAACTGCAGATCTTTTTTATCTTTGCTTGTGAGCGAGCTCACCGAAAGCTTAGCGCCAGGCAAATTGACCCCGCGCCGCCCCTTCGTCTCGCCACCAATCAAAATTTTACACTTTACCTCCTTGCCAGAAATCTCTACCACTTCAAATTTCTTCTTACCGTCATCAACCATCACAATATTTCCCACCGAGATCGT
>JAJYGQ010000014.1 GCA_021785065.1 bacterium | reverse complement strand
AGCATTCGCCAGAGCTGTGGCCGTCATCATAAGCTTAGTAAGTGAAGCAAGAGCTAATGGTTCCGAAGCATTTTTCTTAAAAAGCACTTGCCCGGTATTGAGATCAGCCACATACGCGGCTTTGGCAAGCAGTGTCGTTGAGGCAAAATAACCGCTCCAATTGCGTGCCGCCGCAACAGGTGTTGTGCTCGCAGTTTTGGAAGAGGCCGTTTTTTTATCACCTACCGAATGCGTCACTGAAAAGGCAATACTAGCAATAACAACGACACATAAAATGCCAACACCAAGCCAGAGAAAACGTGTGCGCCATGATCGGCGAGAGCGATAGTGGTATAGCATAACTAATTATTCATTCTGTTTTATTTCCTCTGCCGCTTTCTGTCGCTCAGCTATCTCTTCTTGCACCTTATTATATTCAGGCAAATCTTGAACGCGACTCACGCCGAGATAGCCAAGCAGTGCTACGGTTGGCTGGTACACCGCGCCCCGCTCTCCCTTTTTCTCTACGCGCTCCACCAAGCCACGGATAAGCAAGTTGCGGATAATATACGAGCAATTAACGCCGCGAATATATTCAACATCACGTCGACTAACCGGACCACGATACAGAATAATCGCCAAGGTTTCCAAACCAGCTTTGCCGAGGTCCTGTATCAAATCTTCTTTGACCAAACGCTCAATAAGTGGCCCAACCACAGCGGCCGTGCCCAGCATCACGCTATCTTCAGTAAAAATAAGTTGTACTCCCCTGCCCTGTAAGTTTTTTTCTAACGTAACGAGCGTCGCGTCAATATCAGCAACTGTTGCGCCAGCGAGTTCGGCTAAATTCCCCTTTTTTACTGGCTCACCTTTCCAAAATAAAATTGCCTCTAATTTTATTTCTAAAGAAATTTCCGCTTCGCTCATAGTCAGAATATTTTACACTAATCTCTCAATATTTTCTAATCATTAATATCGCGGTGTGCTGACACTCTGCGTCTCCATTTCAATCTCCCCAAAGTCGCCTTCTTGGCGCACCGCCAAAGCACCACGCTTTACCAGTTCTAACATTGCCAAAAAACTAACGATAACGTTAACCTTATGTTCGCGCTTGTCGCTTGCTGTATGGCCGCCTGAAAAATCTCGAAAGCTCATCTTGAGCGAGCTGGCGATACGATCTGAGAGCGTACTAATCATCTCTTCAAGTGAAATAACTTTTTTAACGACGGTAGCTGGTAAACGTTCCTTCGCCGGCATAGCCGCAAGCACGCTTTGAATAGCAGTAGCAAGCGCCGGCACGGTCATCGATGCATCAGGCGAAAAAACGGGCGTGATAGACCGGGGCGGATTTTTTTCAAAAATAACGTGCTGGCCCCAGCGCTCTTTCAGATGGCCAGTCAGCGTGCGAATACGTTTATAGAGCTCGAGACGCTGTTCAAGGTCGTGGATGTTTTCTTCTTCCTCTGGCGAGAGAGTAAGCGTCGGCAAGAGTGATTTCGATTTAATGAGCAGCAGCGTAGAAGCGACTAAAATAAATTGGGCGCTCTCTGCCACAGGAAAGTGTTCGAGCTGATTGAGATAACTGATAAAATCATCCGCCACCGCCGAGAGCGACACGTCATTAACAAAAAGTTTTCGCTTCTCAATAAGATCGAGCAGCAACTCCAACGGTCCTTCAAAATGTTCCGTTTTAACTTTCCACGTTAGATTTTCCGACATAGGCTATTTTGACAGCAAAATATCGATGCGATTGAGGTCGCGCGGGAAGAGCGTGGCTTCTTTGACGTTTTCCAAACCGAGAAGCTTCGCTGTCAATCGTTCTAATCCAAGTCCAATACCCCCGTGTGGCGGCATACCATATTTAAAGGCCTGCAAGTAGAATGCGAATTTTTCCGGATTAAGACCTTTACGGGCGAGCGCCGCAACAAGCGCATCATACTCGTGAATGCGTTGCGCGCCGGTGGTAATTTCTATACCGCGAAAGAGCAGATCAAAACCTTTAGCGTAGCCCGGGTCAGCGTCATCTTCCATCGTGTAGAACGGGCGTTTAGCAAGCGGAAAATGGGTGATAAAAATAAAATCTGAGCCAAATTTTTTCGCGGCATATTCACAGAGCCAGCGTTCGTGTTGCGGCTCAAGATCGGGCTCATTTATGCAGTCAACACCGTACTCTTCCTTGATAATTTTTTGTGCTTCGCGAAGTTTAAGCGACGGAATTTTTTCCGGCACCGTTGGAATGTCGCTTTTGAGCAGCGCAAATTCAGCAGCACAAGTTTCCCGCAGTCGCTGTGCCATAAGCTGCAAAAACCCAGTTTCCGTTTCCATTACATCAGTGTGATCGGCAATAAATCCCATTTCAAAGTCGAGCGAAGTGTATTCGTTGAGGTGGCGTGAAGTGCTATGTTTCTCGGCGCGATACACATTGCTGGTGCTAAATACTCGCTCCAACGCGCCCACCATAATCTGCTTATAGAGTTGTGGACTCGTTGCTAAATGAGCCTTGTGACCAAAATATTCAACTTCAAAAGTGTTTGCACCACCCTCGGCGTCTTCACCGATAAGTTTTGGTGATTGAAATTCAGTAAAGCCTTGGCTCGTCAAAAATTCTCGAAATGCGGCAATAATCACGGCTTGTACTTTAAAAATTGCCTGTGCGCGCGGTGTTCGCAGCGTCAGCGGCAAGTAATCAAGGTAGGTGTCTAAGTTGAGTTCAGCGCTCTGCTCGAATGGTAACTCCTTAGCGGCACTCAAAACGATAATTTCTAAAGCCTCAAGCTCAAGCGCACCATTGGCTTCATCTTTATTGACCATTTTTTCTGGCCGGGCATTCACCTTTCCCTTTACTTGCAGCACCCATTCGGCGCGCGCGTCACCAGCGAGTTTGTGCGCCTCGGCGTGATTAGGTAACGCCACCACCTGCACCTTGCCCGAGCGATCGCGCAGGTCGAAAAAAATTAGCTTACCGTGGTCACGTCGCACATCTACCCAGCCAGCAATCGTCACCTCCTTTCCAGAGTGTTTTTTTAAGTCGCCGATAAGCACGCGTTCTGTTTGCATATGAGCTCTATCCTAGCAAATTTGGCCCAAAAAGAAAATTCAAAAATTTTATGGTAAAATCTCACTATAGCAAAGCAATAAAAACTATGTACTATGCATATCCACCTAGGGCTTAAACATAAACGAATGCGTCAGGAAAAAGAGGCCCGCGGTGAGCCAAGCACTCCACCTACGGCAAATTCACGCTACATTCGTTTTCTTGACCGCACTACCTTTATTGCCGGTGTTGTTGGACCGTTTACCGTCTTGCCACAGATTTATCAAATTTTCATTACTCACCAAGCCGCTGGCGTTTCAGCCATCTCGTGGCTGCTTATGTTTATTGTTACTTTCCCGTGGATTTTCTATGGTATCGCTCACCGCGACAAAACTATCATCGCCAGTTTTATTCTCTGGGAAGTCGCCAACGCTCTTGTTGTTATCGGCGCAATTATATATAGATAAGATTTTGCCTATAGAGTAGTTTTGTTGTTTGGTGGTAGATTTTAGCGCTATTTTAATTTCTCTTGATGAGAATTTTATTGCCTCTTTTGTTTACTTCTTGATTATTAATAACACATTATCACTGTGCGAATACAACAAAAAACAAAAGGGCCGAAGCCTCCTAAAAATGGCTTCACTTTGATAGAACTGTTAGTCGTTATTGGTATCATCGGTATTTTGGCAGCAGTAATTTTGGTGGCGGTCAACCCCGCAAAGCAATTTGCTCAGGCTCGCAACTCGCAGCGGCAAGCCGCGGTCGCTTCTATTTTAGATGCGGTGGATCAAAATATGGTTGATCACAATGGAGATTTTTATTGTCCAAACTCTTCTACGCCACTTGGCGATCAGGCATTAGAAATACGCTTTGAAATGGGGTACCCGAATTTGTGGGGATGTCTGGTGCCCGACTATTTACCAGCATTACCAATTGATCCGTCTTCGAGCGATGGACCGATGGACGCTACCAATTACATAACCGGCTATACTATATCGCAGTCATCATCTACTGGCCGGGTCACTATTTCAGCTTTACATCCTGAATTAGGCCAAGTTATTTCTGCCACTCGTTAATACTTCCGCACCACTCCGCGGACGATAGCGGCAACACGAAGACTATGCTCTGGATAAATCGGAGCATAGTTTTTATTAGCAGCTTGAAGCCACGGACCCTTACCGCGCCCACCTTTCTCGCGAAAATATTTCATAGTCCATTCCCCATCAACTTCAGCAATAACAATATCACCATCGCGGGCTTTCTCGGTCCGTTCAACAATAACCAGGTCGCCCTTAGCAATATGTTCATCTATCATTGAATCGCCATCAACTTCTAAAATGTATGTTTTTGCTCTATCTTTTATTAAAAATTCATCAAAGCTCAGCATCTCGCTCTCATCAACGTTTTGTGTTTCTACACCGTCGATGGCAGAAGGAAATCCAGCTTTGACAAGCCCGAGCATTGGTGTTTCTTGAAATAAGCTGGTGGGTACGAGGCGGCCAAGATGATCTTTGGCAACAATACCAGCCGTAACCATCTTCCCTACTACGCGAAAGACGGCATTTTTCGATTTGAAACTCCACAACGTTGCCAACTCGGCGTAGGTGGGCATTCGTTTATGCTGCCTATAAAAACCAACAAGCTTCTCCGTATATGAGTTCATAGTCTTATTTTACAGGAAAGAAGCAAAACGCATAAATGTTCCTAGCATATGTGGTCGGCGCTGACGAACTTTACGAATTTGGGCGCGGAGCATTTTGTGACGGCGGGCCTCATCGCTATAATCAAGACCGCGTAAAATTTTACGGTCTATAGCTCGATTAAGGGAAGCAATTTCCGACTTAATTTTTTTGTAATACATAGGGTTTATTTTTAATGCTAGTAATGGTTTTTCGAACCTTTTACAGTATAGTGAACGAGCGTTCACAACGCAAGCGCTGCCCTGTGGATAACCCCTTTCGTTCTTATTTCAAGCAGTAAAAAAGTCTTTTGATGTTATCGCCAGACCTATTCATAGAGAATGCTCTTATCTAATTTTCAATGTTCAATCAGTACAACAAATTAGCAAAATAAAATGCCATCACGATATTGTTCGGATGGCATAACGAGCCTGATAATTATTTGATAACCTTTATTTTTCTGGTTGGGCGACTTCATCGGGAATGAGAATTGCCTTGTTGGGGTCACCCAGATCGTTAAAGATCATTGGCCCATCTGTTGGGTTAGCGTGAAGCAGTATTTCCATTGGTGAAGCCGCACGCTGGACCCTACCTGGCATCATCCAGAACCCGGTTCGATCTAAGCCTGTTTCGGCACACTCTCGGCGAAAGCAACCGACGAGCTGAAGACGTGGAGTTTTTTTGTAAATGACCGCGTATTCGGGAGGCTTAAAATTTTGATCACAAGGTGTGTACAGCGTGATAGGATCGCCAGGTAGAATCGTTTCGCCACACCAGGCGCACCGGATTGCTGCTTTCGCCCAACACTGCGGGCAATAGTCATGTGTCTTGCCGAGCGTGTATATACTGCTCTGGCCATCGATCGTCATTTGCGTTTTCTGCTTCGCAAAGTGGCCGCAGTCACATCGATAATTTTTACCAAAAACGAGGTAAAATAGAGATTGAATCTTCATCCACAAGGCTTTCATTCTAAACTCCTTCTGGCCTAAGGCCATTAATGGTTTCTGGTTCTAATCGAATACTACTTCAAAATCAGATAAAAGCAAATAACATTTAGATTATTTATCGCAGTGACCCCTTGTTATCGCGAGTTGGAATCAGGTTTGGCGATATTTAAAGAGTTTTTCCCAATAATTGTTTTGATTATTCAAGAGTTAATATTTCGGAACACAAGCGCCTAAACCAGTTGGAACATGCATGAATAAATTATAGGAAGCCCAGCAACCAAAAATAATATGATCAAAAAGGAATGTTAAGAACAATAAAAAGAAAAGATTAAAGACTATTTTCAGGAAAAAATTTCTAATGAATAACTTATAGGTGATCCAATCGAAAAAAAGAATACTGAGAACAAGTAGTAAGGTTATAATTAAAAGTGTATTGCCGGTTGAGAAAAATAGACTCCCTATGCCGACCGGTGTAAATAAGCCAACGAACGTGATTAAAGAATGCAAAGGAGTATACGGTAATTGTGCAGCATCGGGTCCTATCACTGTGGCGTACAGTGACGACACAAAAGGCAGAACTAAAAGATATAGTAGAGTTGATGATAACCAGTATAGCCAGAAACTTAAATAGAACTTGTAAGGAAATAATTTATTCATTAGATTCAAAATAATCTTTTATAAAACCAATTATTATGGAAATATTTTATCATAAAAAATTTGGTGACCCCTACGGGATTCGAACCCGTGTTTGCGCCGTGAGAGGGCGCCGTCCTGGACCGGGCTAGACGAAAGGGCCGGTAAGGCGTTTACAATAGCAAAAAAAACGCCTGAAATCTACCTGTAGAGCTTTAAATAAAAAGCCGCACCCAATGCTTGCGCGAATGGGTGCGGTTTGGGAGAAGGAGATTGGTAATCTGTCTACAATAATACTACGGTGGAAAAAATAAATCAAATCCCCTCTTTTTTGAGTTCCTCAACGAGCTTAGCGGCGTTTTTGGAAAGTTTTTTAGGAAGCTGAATGTTGATTTTGACGAGAAAATCGCCGCGCCGGCCGTGGGCGCTTGGACTCGTACTGTCGCCGCGATTCCGTTCACTCGCCGCGCCACCAATAGGCACACCCTTGCCGCGTACACGCAGAATTTCGCCAAATTCAACGCCCGCGGGAATTTTCAGGGTGAGGGGGCCATCGAGGGTTTCAAGAGTATATTCGCCGCCAGAAAGTGCGGTGGAAAGTTTTACGGAAAGCGTAGTGACGATATTATTTCCTTCGCGTCGCAAAGTTGGATGAGGTTTTAGGTGAACACGGATATACAGATCTCCTGGGGCACCGCCGGTAGCTCCGCCCGGCACAGCTTCCCCACCGCCGGTAATGCGAATAATCTCTCCGTCGTTAATACCTGGCGGTACGATGATACCCACTTCCTGCTGCTTGCGATTCACGCCAAGGCCGTGACACTGCTTACATTTTTGACTCGGTACTTTACCAGTGCCGTGACACGTGTCGCACGTGCGAACAGTACTAAATGTTCCCAAGAAAGAGCTGCGCGCCTCGTGAATTTTTCCTTTTCCGTTACAGATTTTGCAGGTATCGAGTTTGGTGCCCGGCTCGGCGCCATTACCACCGCAGGATGCGCACGTTGATGTTCTGTTGAGAATAATATTTCGAGTAACACCAAAGATTGCTTCGGCAAACGAGAGATCAATGTCTACTGAAATATCGGCGCCGCGGGTGCGGTGATTAGCGCTACGGCCACGGCCACTGAAAAACTGACTGAAGATGTCGCCGAGGTCAACATCCTCAAAGCCTTGTCCTTGGAAACCGGAAAAGTCAAAACCGAAGTCATTGGGATTAAACCCGGCGCCGCCCGTGGGGCCAGCACCGGCACCAGTGAAGGTGCGGCCGTAGGTGTCGTACTCAGCGCGTTTCTTGTCGTCGGAAAGCACAGCGTAGGCTTCACTCACCTCTTTGAATTTTGATGCATCGCCACCGTTTTTGTCGGGGTGATATTTGTGGGCGAGGCTGCGGAACGCCTTTTTGATTTCTTCTTTTGAGGCACTTTTTTGAATGCCTAAAATTTCATAGTAGTTTTTTGTCATACTGGTGGCAGTATACGTAATTTTTTTGCTAATTTCAAGTAAACAAAAACCCTGGTTTGTGCCAGAGTTTTTGTTGGGTGTTTACTTTACTTCGGCGTCGCGGACGTTACCGTCGGTGCCACCTTGGTCGCCCTGGCCATTTTGATTCTTATCTTGGCTGGGATCAGAACCTTGCTGATTTTCTTGCGGATTTTGCTGTTGCTGTTGCTGTTGATTCATATACTGGCCGATTTTTTGAATTTCGGTAGAGAGTGCTTCTGTTGCGGATTTAATAGCGGCAGCGTCGGGTGTAGCATGATCTTTAGCTTGTTTGAGGTCGGTGATTTTCGTTTCGATACCGCTTTTAACGTCGGCGGGCACTTTGTCACCAGCATCTTTAAGAGCTTTTTCAGAGGTGTAGACGAGCTGCTCGGCAATATTTTTAACTTCAGCGAGATCACGTTTCTTTTGATCGTCAGCGGCGTTGGCGTCAGCATCATGCTTCATGCGCTCAATATCGTCCTTAGAAAGACCAGACGAGCCTTGGATAGTGATGGACTGGCTTTTGTTACTCGCTTTTTCTTTGGCGGTAACATTTAAGATACCGTTGGCATCGACGTCGAAGGTAACTTCAACTTGAGGCATACCGCGTGGCGCCGGCGGAATGCCGTCGAGAATGAATTGGCCGAGTGATTTATTGTCAGCGGCCATGGCGCGCTCACCTTGGACAACGTGCACCTGCACGGATGTTTGATTATCGGCGGCTGTTGAGAAGACCTGAGAACGCGAGGTTGGGATGGTGGTGTTTTTCTCGATCAATTTTGTTGCCACACCGCCCATAGTTTCAATACCAAGTGACAGCGGGATGACATCAAGAAGCAAAATATCTTTCACGTCGCCGGTAATGACGCCGCCTTGGATGGCAGCACCAATAGCTACCACTTCGTCAGGGTTGACGCCCATATGGGGATCTTTTCCGAAAAGATCTTTAACGGCTTTTTGCATAGCTGGCATGCGGGTTTGACCGCCGACAAGCACAATTTCATTGATTTCGTTCATCTTGAAGGGCGATGCCGCGAGGGCGCGCTTGGTGATTTCAATAGCGCGGTCGATGAATTCCTGGGTGAGTTGCTCAAGCTCGGCGCGTTTCAAGGTGCGGATAAGGTGAAGCGGACCGGAAGCGCTTGTTGAAACGAATGGAATGTTGATTTCTGTTTCTACAGCTGAGGAGAGTTCAATTTTTGCTTTTTCAGCGGCGTCATCGAGGCGCTGTTTGGCCAGCGGATCAGCGAGCAAGTCAACGCCATGCTCTTTCTTGAAGCCGTCGGCCAGCCATTGAATGATTTTTTGATCAATATCTTTACCGCCGAGGTGGGAGTCGCCATCGGTTGATTTTACTTCGACGACATCATCACCGACTTCGAGGATAGAGATATCGAACGTACCGCCGCCGAAATCGAAGACGGCAATTTTTTCATTCTTCTTTTTGTTGAAGCCGTAGGCCAGCGCGGCGGCAGTCGGCTCGTTGATGATGCGCTTCACCTCGAGACCGGCAATTTTACCGGCATCTTTGGTGGCCTGACGCTGACTGTCGTTGAAGTAGGCCGGCACGGTAATAACCGCTTCAGTCACCTTTTCGCCGAGACGGGCCTCAGCGTCCTGCTTCATTTTCTGCAAAATCATCGCTGAAATTTCTTCCGGTCGATACCATTTGTCAGACATTTTTACTTCAATGCCGCCATTGGATGCTTTACGCGTTTCAAACGGTACGCTGGCGATGTCTTTTTGTACGCTCGGCTCATCCCAAGTGTGGCCGATGAAGCGTTTGATTTGATAGATAGTATTTTTGGGATTAGTAACGCCCTGGCGTTTTGCTAAGAGGCCGACGAGTCGCTCACCGGTTTTTGATTGAGCGACGATAGACGGCGTGGTGCGCGCGCCTTCGGCGTTCTCTAAGATTTTCGGCTCGCCGCCTTCCATGACGGCCACTGCCGAGTTCGTTGTTCCTAAGTCGATACCTATAATTTTTGCCATATTGTGTTTGTTGATTTAATTTGCTTTTAATGTTATAATGTGCGGAGTGTTTTGTTTTGGTCGTTTTTTAATGAAAGGAATCGCTATGAAAGTGATCAAAACACTGGTCAATATTTGTCTCGCAATTGTTTCTCTGGCCCTCTCAGTAGAGTTCTGGGGAGCGGGACAATCTTGGATTATGGGAGGTTTATGTGTTGTGGTGGGAAGTGCTTGCTACGCACTCTTCTGTCGCTTCGCGGCGGCAGCAATTACGGGTGAGTGGTGAGTGATTAAAGTAAAACTACGTGCGTCGACTGTACTCCCCAGTCGGCGCTTTTCTTTTATATTGTGGGTGGGCGGGCGTATGAAAAGGTGGGAATTTTTGTGGTACTAAAAAAAGTTTTTGTAAAAGGAGATAGGATTGGTTTTGAGATTGGATTTTGATGTTGGGTACCAACAGGTAGCGTGAGTAACGAATCTCTCTTTAAAACTATGCGCACTAGACGCGGCTCGCAGAGGGCGGTTTCTTGCCAACCATTGTGTTCTAGTAAGACAGCGTAAATGAGCGTCTGATCAGTTTCTTCAACGCGGATAAATCTGATATATCGTTTTGAATACGGAATAAGCATACTAATTTTTCGAAGCATACTCCCCCACCTTTACTTGAGCGGGACGAATAATTTTACCATTAAGCATATAACCTTTTTGAATAACTGCAACAACCTTGTGATCTTCGGCTTGATTGGCGACAAGCTCAGAACCGATGCTGGCATGGCGAGCGGGATCAAAAGTTTCTCCTTTCGGATCAAATTCAGAAAGTCCGGTGTGCTCGAGAGCTCCCATAAGTTGCGCGTAAATATATTCCACCCCCTGTCGCCAATTTTTATCTACTTTCTCCCAAGCTTCTTTATTAGCAAAAGCCATGGTGAAGCTATCTAGAGCGGGCAAGAGTTCAAAAATAAGATTTTCATTGGCGAACTTCACAATATCCCCGCGGCCCTCCTCTTCGCGTTTACGGGCGTTGACGAAATCGGCTTTGACGCGCTGCCAACCCTCGAGGTACTCTTGTTTTTCGGCGAGCGCTTTCTTAAGCTTTTCGCGCAGGTCTTTGATAGTGTCCTTCGGATTGGCGGTATTCCCCTCGCCATCTTCGGGAACAAACTCCTCCACGTTTTCAACTTGAGAATTTTCTTCGGCCATAGGTCATATATTGTAAAGAAATTTTATAATGTGTCAAATAAAAAACCACCGTAGTTACGTGCGGTGGTTTTTTTATTGTATCTGTTCTAGCGCTTGGACCACTGGGGGGCCTTGCGAGCTTTCTTGAGACCGAATTTGCGGCGCTCTTTGGTGCGTGGGTCGCGTTTGAGGAAACCAGCTTTCTTGAGTTTGGGGCGTAATTCTTTGTTGAACGTGATGAGCGCGCGAGCGATACCGTGGCGTAGAGCTACCGCTTGACCGGTAATACCGCCGCCGGTTAGATGTGCGCTGACAGAGAAATGAAGGGCTTCAGGAATGCCAGTTTCTCGTGCTGTTGAAAATGCCTCAGTAACGGTTTTTTGCAATTCAGCAGTGGGAAAATATGCCGCTAGATCAAGCTTGTCGTTAATCGTAAAATGGGTTTTTGAGGATTCGGTAAGGCGCACGCGGGCGATAGCGTTTTTGCGGCGACCAACTGCTTGAATGTATTTTGTAGTATCAGCCATAAAATTATTCACTAATCTTTAAATGTTTCAACATATCTTTCTGAAGCTTGTTTTTGGGTAACATCCCAGCGACTGCGCGACGAAAAAGTTCGCGCGCCCCCTTCTTTTCTTTAATGTAACCAACGGTAGGAGTTTTAATACCACTGGGGTAGCCGCTAAAACTTGCTTTGAGTTCCTCGGCTTCTTTGCGAGGCGAAATATCAGCCTTGCCGGCATTAACGATTTCTACGCTAATATTCGCGGAACGATTTCGGGTGTAGGTAGTGGTTTGTTTGCCCATTAATAATTTTGCAGCAGCACTTGCGATACGGCCAACTTTTTTACCGCTTGCGTCGAGAACGTGGTTGTGAGTAGTATCAGACATAGTAGTTTATACAAATTCAATGTGAGCCATTGGGCTGCCGTCACTGATACGGCGTGGCATGTGGATAATGCGGAGATAGCCGCCCGATCGTTTTTGGAATTTCGGGGCCAAAACATCGGCAACTTTTTTGCTCGCTTCTGTGCCCACCTGGCTTACTAAAAAGCGGCGGGTAGCTAGAGTGGTGGTGCCGTCGGACGCTTTACTGCGGGTGATAAGCTTTTCCACGAACGGTCGAAGCTCTTTTGCTTTAGCCTCGGTAGTTTGAATTTTTTCGCGAATAATAAGGGAGCGAGCAAGCGAACGGAGAAGCGCCTTACGTTGGCCGCTTTCTCGACTTAATTTTCGGTTGGCGTTGTGATGTCGCATGTTTAGGGTCGCTCTAGACTATCAGAAATAGCTTAGTTTTTCAAGATAATGCCAAATTCGCCGAGGGCTTTCTTAATTTCTTGCAAACCCTTGGTACCGAGTCCTTCAACTTCTAAAATGTCTTGCTCGCGTTTTCGACTAAGACCGCCAATGGTGCGGATGTTGGCATTGGAGAGGGCGTTAAGGGTGCGCGCGGAGAGGCTCAACGACTCAATTCTAGTTTTTAAGATTTCAGCATCGACAGCCTTACTGTTTGTAGACGACGCGGCTTCACTATCGGCTTCTTGAATTGGCTCGGCTACAAGCGGCTCCTCTTCTTTAAAGCCAATAATTGCCTTCAGCTGTGTAATCATTATTTCAATTGATTTTTCCAAAGCTTGGCGTGGTGTTATGGTGCCATCGGTTTCAACGTGGAGGCGCAAGCGGTTGAAGTCGGTGCGATCGCCGACACGCATATCCTCAACTTCATAGAAAGCTCGATGGATAGGAGTAAAGTTGGCGTCAGGAGTAATGCTGCCAATATCAACACGATTTTTTTGTAAGTCGTCTTTGGCTACATAGCCGAGGCCGTTTTCGACTCGTACCTCTATAGAAAGGTTAGCGTCTTTACTGGTGAGGTGAGCGATGACGAGCTCGGGATTGAGAATTTCTACTTGGCCTGTTGTTTCGATATCGCCAGCGGTAATTTCTTTCACGCCCTTAGCATTGAGGGTGAGCGTCTGTGGTTCATCGCCACTTAATTTAAAGCGTACCCGTTTCAACATAAGCACGATGGAAATCACATCCTCTTTGACGCCCTCAATGGTTGAAAATTCGTGACTAACCCCAGCAATTTTAATAGAAGTAATAGCTGACCCTGGTAACGAGGAGAGCATAATTCGACGCAAGGAGTTTCCTAAGGTATGCGCGTAACCGCGATAGAGACCATCTATCTCGTACACACCACGAGTCCCCTCTTCGCTTACAACGCGCGGTTTTGATGGAAGCACAATATTGACGTCAGGCATAAAAATAATGATTAATTATTAGTAGTTATTAATAAACAACATAAAATAAAAACGACGCGATTCGGATTATTTAACGGCTGTAAAATTCCAATACTGCATCGATATCAAACAATAATTCCTGGCTACCAAAAGCCGGTGCACCCTTCACGGAAATGCTCTTTTCGCCAGGATTAATGACAAGCCAGGTTGGTGCTTGAAAGTTTTTAAGGCGTTCATCTAAACCGTTGAAAAGAGCTTTTGTTTTGCTGCCTTCACGAACCTCAAGAATATCACCAGGTTTAACTTGATATGAAGGGATAGTAACACGTTTACCGTTTACCATTATGTGGCCGTGAGAAACCATTTGGCGAGCTGCCAGACGGGTGGAGGCAAAGCCAGCACGTAGCACTACGTTATCTAAGCGGCGCTCAAGCGAATCAAACAAGATGCCCTGGTTGCTACCTTTCTTAGCAAGAGCTTTTTTCACATAGTTAGCGAACTGCTTTTCGGTAAGTGCGTACGAAAAACGAGCTTTCTGTTTTTCAAGAAGTTGAGCACCGAAGTCGCTGCGCGGGCCGCGACGGCGATCCCCTTTCGATTTCTTTGTTTGAGAAATGGCGTATTTTTGCGTCTGAGTCTTTTCAAAGACGGGAGCGTTAAGACGTCGAGCTATTTTGTATTTTGGGCCGATGATCATAATAGTGAAGTGATAATTTAATGAAGATAATTAGGAGTTTAAACGCGTCGAGCTTTTTTCGGTTGCGGACCATTAAATGGTACCGGAGTTGTGTCTTTTATAGCAGTAATACCGATTGATTTGGAAATAAAACCACGAATGGCCGATTCACGACCAGAGCCAACGCCCCGCACAATAACCGATACATC
Organism: bacterium; assembly: GCA_021785065.1. GTDB lineage: Bacteria > Patescibacteriota > Minisyncoccia > Phycocordibacterales > JAKAEA01 > JAKAEA01. The sequence goes on along the minus strand of JAJYGQ010000014.1, from coordinate 7,322 downwards.
TTGAATGCCTAAAGCCTGAGCTTTCAAACCAACGGTTTCTCCGACTTTTGCCGCAGCAAAAGGGGTGCCTTTTTTGGCGCCAGAAAAACCGAGGGCACCGCTAGAGCTAGCAACCAATGCATTACCGGCGTCATCTGTAAGAAGTACCTTAGTATTATTGTACGTAGATTGAACATGTAAAATACCAAAACTGTAGCGTTTTTTGCTACTGGTTGTGGCGGGTGCGGTAGCAACACCTGCTGCCACTTCTCCTTCAGTTGATCCTTTTTTAACGATTCGTTTTTTTCCCATGGTAGTAAGTAGTAATCTGGTTTATGTTTTTTCAACCTTACGACGACCGGAACCCATAGTTTTCTTCGGACCTTTGAGAGTGCGCGCATTTGTTTTAGTGCGCTGACCCCGTACAGGAAGATGGTGGGCATGGCGGCTTCCCCGGTAACTTTTAATATCCTTTAAACGTTTAATGTGGGCGGCCTTTTCGCGACGCAGTTCACCTTCAATCTTGAAACCGCCCTTTTCAATAATGGCACGGATAGCATTTTCATTTTCAACGGTGGCATCTTTCGGTTTAAGTGCCGCGTCGATTTTTGCTTCGGCCAAAATAGTTTTTGCACGAGGTCGGCCAATACCATAAATCGTAGTAAGCGCAATATCCATGCGCTTATTATCAGGAAGGGTGATACCAAGAATTCTCATAAAATAATAAAATAATTGATTGTTTAGAAAATATTTAAGAGCCTTGTCGTTGCTTGTGGCGTGGATTGGATTTGCAAATCACATACACGTAACCCTTTCGACGAACGACTTTGCAGTTTTTACATATTTTTTTAACAGATGTTTTGACCTTCATAAAAATTTTAGAGCCGCTTAATAATTCGGCCCTTGCCGCCGTATGGTTCTAACTCAACGATAACCCTGTCTCCAATGATCACCCGAATATGGTTCATTCTCATTTTGCCAGCGAGGTACGTAAGCTTTTCTTCTCCGGAATCATCAAACTTAACACGAAACAGTGTATTTGGCAAGGTTTCCACAACCGTACCTTCCGCTGTTTGGGCTTTATTATTTGGCTTTGTTTCCACAAGAAAAAGACAAAACGAAAATGAAATAACAGAGTGCCTGGCTATCCTAGCAGAAAACTCCCTTTCTTGTCAATCCCCAGGTCTAGGGTTGATTTACAGAGATGGTAATATTTTGGGGATTTGTCGGAAAAGTTTGGTTCCAAAAGGGCTGAATACTTACACTGGCGGTAACAACAGCGGGAAAGCTGTTTATAATGGGATTAAAGTCACTTCGTGGCTTACCTAAAAGGTTTTCTTTTATTTTTTCAGTGTTAATTGTTGCTACGAGGCCGGTGCTACCGTTAATAGTAAAGGGTAACGATGAGAAATTCCATGGCTCGCTAGAAGGATTGGATGTAGATGATGTGGCGAACGAAAATTTTAAATCAGATGCATTATTTATGTACCACGCAATAGAAGAAGTGGCGGTTGCGGAAGTAGAACTTGCACCAATCTCACTAAAAGTATGAGCAAGTTGATTAGCAGAAAAAACAAAAGCGTGAATAGTACCCTCTTCATGAACAACGCCTTGATTAGGGGTGCTCGAGGCAGCTGTGGAAGCAAGGTGTTGGTAGGTAATTGTATACGCTCCGGGCAATAAAATATCACTTTGAGGAATCTGTTGTTTGATTTGCTGGAGAAGTACACTCTCAAGTTCTGCGTCAATAGTAGCTTGAGTTGCAGCGAGTGTAGCGGTATCAATTGCTGGTTCAGTCCCTAAAAAGCCACCCGTCATAGTTGTTTGAGATCGTGCGTAAATACCTTTATATGCTGCGGTACCAGATAAACCAGGGAGTACAAAGTCTGAGAGGCCAATATTGTATTGAGCACCGGCCTTGTCGGCGGTAACGACAGCAGCAACGCTTCCTGGCGTTTGTCCTTTTTTCCCCGGAACCGTTACTGGTGAGCTAATACGGTATATGAGACCGTTAGGAGTTTCAAAACGTGTACGGTCTACCAATTTTTGGGGAGAAGTGCTGTAATCGTTAAAAATAATAATTTTACCTGTGGCGTATGTGGCAACATTGGTTTGTTTGCTTGCTGCAACACTCATTGCCCCATCCTTGCTTACTGAAATAACTTGATAAGGGATTTGATCGGTTGTTGAAGCATTTGAAATTACTGTGGTCGAAGTTACAACTTGGATGCCTGTAAATGGTGTATTGAGAGTAATATGTTGTACTTTTGGTGTAATGATGATTGTGGCTTTTGCAAAATGAGAAAGTGTGAGATACGTCCCAATGGTAACTGCAGCGGCACAGATAAATACAATAGTTGTTTTCCAAGGAAAGCGACGGCGATATGGATCTTCTTCTTTGTAAAATGGTACACGGCGTAAGGGTGGGTGTTGGTGTGAGAAATTTTCTTGTGACAAATTTTCTCTCACCGGCGGTGGTATTTTTTGTTCTGGCTCGGGTTTATATCTTGTTTCTTTGTGGTCAGGACTTTCATCATCGGGAACACTTAAATGACGAATGGATACGGGTTGCGGGGCATCCATACGTTTTATATCAACACCAATGGAATGATTTTCTCGAGCTGCTTGGTTTGTACGATTTGAGCGATTGGGTATGGGAACGCGTTTTATAGAGCGTCTATCTGGTGGAATAATGTCTTGAAAAAGAGGCTTACCCATGTACAAAATAAGTATACCACATGCACTACACTTTATTACTAAAAAAGATAGCTTCTACTGCCAATGCTGGATCAATAACGTGCGTGGAATGGTGTGATGCGTTCCTACCCAACCTGTCATCTTCTGGAAAATCTTTTTGGATAGAACCACGATGGATAAAAGAAGCGATAATATTTTCAGTGACAGTAGTTACTGTAAACGGTCCTTTAAATAAAGCTGGTCCAATATCTGGGCGATTCAGAATACCACCAAAAAAAGAAGCAAAATCTTGATCAACGGTCATAAAGGCCTGTTTAGGTAAATTATATTTTTTACTAATAGTGGACAGGGCTTGATTAAAATCCGTTGTCCACTGATCGCTGATTGATTGTAAGACAATCTCAAGTTTTTCCAAGGTTTTCTTTTCTAGTGTTCCCTCATTTCGCATTTTCATAAAAGATACGGCAGTTTCTGGAGACACTTTCATTTTTTCGACGATGGTGCGTAGTATGGTAGATCGTCCAAAAGGAAATGATACGGTTTCTGTGATAGCCCCCCGAACGGTAATGGTCACATCGCTCGTTTCGCCACCGACGTCAAGAAATATAAAATCAGACGTTTCAGGGAACATTGTGCGAATAGCATTCCATGATGCAAGGGCATAAGAAAAACATTCTATTTTACGAATATGGAAAGTGCGGTAAAACACATCTTCAACAAGTCGCAAAACTTTTTCGGAAATTAAACTAGTAAAAAGCGTAATTTCTAAAAGTCGGCCATGCTTCCCCACCGGATTAGCAACTTCGTATCCATTAATTGAAGTGTGTACCAAGGCTCGTTCAAGAAGGACAACTTTTGAACCAAAGTGTCGCTCATACTCACCTTGTTCAAGGGCGGTAGCAAAACGAAGCTCCTCTTTTGTAACAAGTTCGTCGATGAGGGTGTTGGTAATGTGGAATGCCGTATCGGTTTCTTTACGAATTAAACTAGCTTGTGAGGCATACCACGGTGAGGAAAAAATGCACACCACGTGTTTAAAATGGGTAGCTCCCAGTAGGTCACGCGGAAGAGATTGTGCAGCCTCTTTTTGTAAGTGTCCCAGCGTCACCTTGAGTAGATCAAGGGTGGCGGCAAGTAGGCGCTTTTCTTTTGTTTCAGATAAAAAAGTGAGGGGTTCACGATGACTATAGAGAACAGTGGGAATGGTGCTATGCGATTGACGATCATAGCCAACAAGAATAAGACCGACAGAACCATTGCCGATATCGAGAATGAGAGATGTGTCACTCATATAAAAAGTATAGCATACTGGATATGCTGCGCGTGGATGTGTTGCGGATAATTTCTAGTGCAGTGTTGCCTTAATGCGGCGGACGCCGGCCGAGACTGCTTCTTCTTTGGCGATTTTAAAATGGCCGAGCTCACTGGTGTTGGTGACGTGAGGGCCGCCACAAAATTCTCGGCTGATGTAATTTCCTTCGTGGCCGATTGAGTAGACACGCACCGTGTCGCTATATTTTTCATTGAAAGCGTGGATAGCGATTTTTTCGGCCTCGGTGCGCGGCATTTCGCGCATAGTTACAGGTAGGGCCTCAGTAATCCAACCGTTGACGAGTTCCTCTACTTTTTTCCTTTGTTCGTCGGTGAGTTTTTCGGGATTTGAAAAATCAAAGCGTAAACGCTCAGGCGTGATATTGCTTCCCTTCTGACCGACGTGCGGGCCGAGTACTTCACGCAGAGCGGCGTTCAAAAGGTGGGTGGCGGTGTGATACTTCACCGACATTTCGCTGGTGTCACCCAATCCTCCTTTAAATTTTTTCTCCGCGCCAGCGCGCGAAAGTTCCTGGTGTTCGTGCATTAGGCGGTTGAAACCGTCCTTGTCAATAATCGCATCCTGTTCTCGCGCGAGTTCCTCAGTAAGTTCAACGGGAAAACCGTAGGTCTGAAAAAGATCGAAGACAGTTTTTCCAGGTACCATTTTTTGTGAAGCGTCCGTTGTTGTCCACTCATGTTCTCGCTTCTTAAACTCGCGCATACCTTCTCGGAGAGTGATGCGGAATTTTTCTTCTTCTTGTTGAATTGTTTTTTTAATATGCTCACTTTTTGTTTTTAATTCATGATAGGTGGGACTAAGTTTTTGCACGACCACATAAACAAGGTCGATAAGCGTGGTTGCACGAAGTCCTAACACATCGGCGTATCGCACAGCGCGGCGAAGGATGCGACGCAAGATGTATCCTCGGTCGGTATTTGATGGCGTGATGCCATCAGCGATCATGAATGTGGCCGCGCGGATGTGATCGGCCACGATGCGCTCGGCTTTTGTGTCTTCGCGTGTTGTTGTTGCGCGGATTTTTTCAAGGAGTGGTGCAAAAATATCTGTTTCAAAAACGCTTGTTTTGTTATTGAGCACAACGGTAGTGCGCTCCAAGCCCATACCAGTGTCGACATTTTTAGTTTCCAGCGGCTCGTAACGACCATCAGCAGTTTTATTAAACTCCATGAACACATCGTTCCAAATTTCAATCAGACGAAACGAGTCGACAAAGTCGCCAAACTTCCCCTTCATCTCTCCTCCATCTGGTCGGGTATCGTAAAACATTTCCGTGTCACCGCCGCAAGGCCCCGTAGCGCCAGCAATCCAAAAATTATCACCAACGCCGAGTGGAATGATGCGCACGCCCGGAGCGAGTCTCTCATCGTCGCCCGCCACACCATTCGATAAATTGTGTTTCTTAAAAATTTCTTGCCAAATAGCAATAGCTTCTTCATCGCGCGGAATAGCTCCATCGCCTTTAAAGACGGTGACGTAGAGGCGCCGAGGATCAAGTCCTAGTCCTTCGGTTTTAGAGGTTAAAAATTCAAAGCTCCACTCGATAGCTTCGCGTTTAAAATAATCGCCGAGCGACCAGTTGCCGAGCATTTCAAAAAAAGTTAGGTGACGATTGTCGCCGACATCATCAATGTCGCCGGTGCGCACACATTTTTGTGCATCAACCAAACGGGTGCCGGCCGCATGCGTTTTACCCAACAGATACGGAATAAGCGGCTGCATGCCAGCCGTGGTGAAGAGCGTTTGACTTGAGGTGACCGCGCCAATTTCTTCACTTGGCACGAGCGGCGCCGACGGAATAATCGCGTGTCCCCGCTTCTCAAAAAACCGTAAAAATTTTTGGCGAATTTCGTCAGAGGTCATGGTTGCGTAATGTGCACCGTATAGTAATATTAAAACAGGCTTTTTACAAGAATTTTTTAACAACTTCAAAATCTTTTTTGAGCACGTCGCGCATCGAGCCATTATAGAGCGCGACTGCTGGATGATAGAGCGGTAGGATTTTTAATTCGCCAAATGACGCCGTTGCGGTATAGGTTTTACCATGAGCTTTGGAAATTGGCTCGATATCAAAATCAAGACCGAATTTTTGCATAATGTAATTCATAGAAAAGCGTCCCAGGGTGACGATAACGCGCGGTTGGATAATGTCGATTTGTCGATCGAGAAACGGACCGTAAAGCTCGATTTCTTGTGGTGTTGGATCGCGATTTTCTGGCGGGCGATCTTTGACGATATTGGTAATGTAAACATCTTCGCGCTTGACGCTGATTCCTTCTAGGAGTTCATTGAGAAATTTTCCGGCGGCGCCGACGAACGGCCGCCCAGTTTTTGCTTCATTGAGGCCGGGTGCTTCGCCGATGCACATAATTTTGGCAGCGTGACTTCCCTCGCCAATCACCGGTAGTGCGCTATTTTTGACGCGATACGCGTAAAGCGGCGATTGTGTGAGAGCGATAATTTCATCACGAATGGCGCGCATTTTTTCTTTCCGTTCGTGTAGTGACGCTTCAGTTGTCATGATTTAAAAAAGCGTGTCTATTTTTACGTCGCTTTTTGTTTGTTTCGTTTTGCGGAGTTTAGTTTTTGGTTTTGCTTTTTGCTCGGGCTGGACTCGCTTTCGTAAAACGTTTAAATATTTTTCAAGATACTGACAGTGCTCGCACGTTGGTGCCGCCTCGGGTAAACGCTCATCAACGATACATTTTTTAGCGAGCTGTAAACTTTTTTCAATCCAGCTATCGTCACCTTCGTGCGGAATCAGGGTTATATCGAATTCTAATTTTCCATCGAAAGCAGCAGCGTCTTTATTACCGTTCACATAGAGAAAATAGCCAGTCGACGAAACGTCGAAACCATTTTTTCGCAACAACCACTGATAAATTTCCATTTGCCGGCGATACTGTCGTTCCCAAGCAGTGTCGCTCAGTGCCTCAATTTTTCCTTGTTTAGCGGTGGCTTTGTAATCAACCACGATGAGTTCGCCTTTTTTATTAACCCACACATCGTCAACGGCCCCAGTAATTAATAAATTTGCCGGCGTATAAAGATATTGCACGCCCTTAAAATTTTCTCGCCACACATCAATTTGAGGGTGTTGAAATGGAACGAGATCAAGGCCGTATTTTTTAAGAAGCGGGTGCACGGTGCCGGCCGCGCGGTGCACGTCGAATTCTTTTTTTAGTAGCGCGTCGACAGCGACGTTTAAGGTAAACGATGGCCCGCGCACCCGACCAACACCGTGGCGAGTGTCTAAGTAAAAGCAGCGCGGACACTCCATAAAAAGGTCGATTTTGGAGCGGCTTAAAGATCG
>JAJYGQ010000018.1 GCA_021785065.1 bacterium | reverse complement strand
TTCAAGCAACATTTGCCGAGCTGGTGGGCCGAGTACCGGCCGATGGCGCTATTATTTGTAATTCGGCTGATCCTCACGTGGCGCCGATATGTGCTGCCGCTCGGGCACCTATCATAGATTATCGGCGTCAAGAAATTCCGCAGCTTACTGTGCCCGGTCAGCATAATCGCCAAAATGCTATGGCCGCCGCCGCGGCGGCCGGGGCACTCAGTATTCCGTCGCGTTACAGGATGCAAGCGCTGCAAAATTTTCCTGGCACTTGGCGGCGTTTCCAATATAAGGGAGTAACGCCGCAGGGAGCGATGGTCTATGACGACTATGCCCACAATCCTCAAAAAGTCGCGGCGGCGATTACCGGTGCTCGTGAATTGTATCCCGATCGCCGAATTGTGGCGGTGTTTCAGCCGCATCTCTATAGTCGCACCAAACATTTTCTGCCCGAATTCGCTAATGCTCTTGTGCAAGCAGATGCGGTAGTATTGCTGCCAATTTATGCGGCTCGTGAAGCAAACGATCAGAGTATTTCATCGGATATGCTCGCTCAAAAAATTACTCTCCAAGCACCGGCTATTCGGGCAACCGTGCGTGATAGTTTTGCCACAGCAAAAAAATATCTCGACCAGGAACTTACCGCTGGCGACGTGGTACTAGTTATGGGGGCAGGGGATAGTACCCAATTGGCGACCCTCCTAGTACAATAGATACTCACTACTATGTTCCACCACTCGTTCTTTAGTCAGCTCCCATTTCTGTATTACTTTTCTTATGTGCGTCACCTTGTGCACGTGGCGCCGCTTACTAATTTCAGTGTGCAGTCGCTTGGTCAGCTTTCGTACGCGGGTATTTTTCTCGCTATAGCTTTTAGCGGTTATCTCATTCCCGTCCCTGAAGAACTTGTGCTTTTAGCGGGGGGATTTTTAGCGGCCGAGCACATTTTATTTTTTCCGTTAGTGGCGCTTGTGGGGATTGCGGCGGCGGTTTGCGGAGATAGCCTCATGTATTACTTGGCTGGTCACGGTAGTCGCTTCACTCAAAAATATCATGCTTACGTTGAGCAAACACATGCGGGCTGGTATTTGCGTCACCTACGTCGAGTGCCATTTCGCACAATATTTTTTTCTCGTTTTATCATTGGTATGCGCGCGCTCAGTCCGCTTGTTTCTGGATTAGTTGGGGTACGATGGCGTACCTTCGTATCGGCGTCGGCCGCTTCGGCAGCGATATATACTCCTCTTATTATCGGTATCGGCTGGATTTTTCATAGTCAAATTTTTGAGCTTATTGTGTTGGCGAAATCGATCCGAGAAATACTCATTGCTCTCTTTCTTGTTGGTTCTGCTGTATTGATTCCGCTTTTTATCACCAACTTGCTGGAACGCAAAAAGTGACTATACTTAAGTACATCTATGTCACCACGTACCGCACTTTTTATTCTTGGCCTTGTGCTTATTGTGTTACCGTTTCCGGTATTAGGGTTTCCACAATCGTGGAAAAATATTTTTTATATCGCTTCAGGGTTGGCCTTAGCACTCGGAGTTCTCATTTCATATATTCGTGCCCACACACCCCAGCCGCCTCGTTCTCGATCTGTGTCAGAACAAACGTCGGGGCCAGCAAATAATGTGTCCTAAATCATGAAGTTTCAAAGCCAGCTATCTATTGTCGGCGCGTTCGTGGTGCTTATTGCGGTATGTGCGGTGGCGGGAAGTTTTTTGCCGGGTATTAACCAGACGGTTTACCACCGTACGGATCTTGCGGTATATAATCAAGAAAAAATTGCGGCCGTTGGACAGTCTGTCCCGGATCCAGTGACAGCCGCTACATCAAGTCAAGCAACGAGCTCGGTAGCGAGCCATATCCCAACACCAACAAGTATTAGGGCAATTTATCTGACGAGTTGGGTGGCTGGCACGCCGAGTATGCGCGATCCACTCATCTCGCTCATCGAATCAAGTAATTTAAACGCGGTGGTGATTGATATTAAAGACGAGACAGGATATCTCTCGTTTATTCCGAACAGTCCAACGCTTCGAGCGATGGGTACCTATCAAAATCGCATTGCCAATATCGACGCCCTCATCGCGCGTCTACATGCCGCGGGTATTTACGTTATTGGTCGGGTTAATGTGTTTGAAGATCCGCTTATGGTAAAGCAGCACCCACAATGGGCGGTGCAATACGGAAAATATATGCTAAATGCCGCGGGTAAGCGCGTGTTGACGCCAGCAAATTTAGTGGGCACGCCCTGGAAAGACGCGCACGGAAACACCTGGCTTGATCCAAGCGCAACGGGGGATTGGGGCTATTTTGTAGATATAGCAAAAGAGGCGTACAGCCGTGGTTTTGATGAAATTAATTTTGACTACATGCGTTTTCCGTCTGACGGCGATGTGGCCAATGCGGTATTTCCGATCAGTGGTTCGACGCCGGCGCCAATTGTGCTGACAAATGTGTATCAGTATCTCTATAAGAATTTACATAATTATCGCGGGCCCAGTGGTCAGAGTGGTCCAGGTTTAAAAATTTCGCAAGATCTTTTTGGTCAAACAACGACTACGTCGGGCGATATGGGAATTGGTGAAGTGCTCGAGGATGCATTACCCTATTTCAATTACGTTGACGTTGAACTCTATCCTTCACACTTCATTAATGGTTGGGGCGGTTTTTATCCACCGGATAAGTATCCATACCAGGTGGTCCAGGAAACGATGCACTCGGCGGTGGAGCGAGCCAAACTGTTAGCCGCGGGTAGTATGGCCACAACGACAATGTATGGTGTGCCCCGTACAAAAACAGTTATCGACAGTATTTTAAATATTCCGCTCGCTGATCGGCTTCGGGCGAGTCCCGCAGAATTGCGTCCTTGGATTCAAGATTTTACTTTGCATGGGATTTCCTATACTCCTGCGATGCTTGATGACGAGATGCGTGCCGTGCAGAGCGTCGGTCTCTCAAGCTGGCTCATTTGGGATCCCAGCAACAAATACACCGCTACCAAGCAGCTCCTGGCAGGGAAGCAGTGATCGCAAAACTTAGAGGCCAAGTTGTTCTTTGGCATCCAATTCCTTTTTCTTATCGTTAAGCGCCGCTTCGGTTTTTTCCGCTTTTTCTAACGTTGCTAGTAATTCTTTTTGAAGAGAGATTATCTGCTGACCATTACTAACATACTGTTCTAAAGCTTCTATAAAAAATAACGTTACGATATTTTCTTGGATCTTTTCAGAAAATTCTTTTAAGTGTTCAATCAAAAAATCTTTCACTGCTCGCTCGTTTCCACTCTCTAGTATTGTAAGAAGTTGCTTTCGTAAAATTTCGTTCATGTTAATTTAGTTTTGATGTATCAATAGTAAAAAGGGAATTAAATAACAATTTGAAGATTGAATACAAAAATCCACCCTCTGTTCTTTTGATTTTATTTTTATATTTTTTCTTTTCATGTTTAAGAAACTCTTTTTTGGCATTTTCTTTGTCGTGATTATCCATTTCATCAAAACTCATTTTTAAATCTTCATCTAGACTTGTTTTGTATTCTTGCCAATCTTTCAAGATTTCATTTTCATTTGGCATGTTTTCTATAAATTTCTTCCTGTGTTGAATAAGGCTCGTTCTCGGCTCTGATTCTGGCTCTGATTCGTCTAATATAGCCTGAGCATAGGCAATGCGAAAACTCTCAAGTCCCTCAACACTTTCAGCCATAGTTTGGGCAATTTTTTTCTTATATTCTTGAATGTTCGCTAAAGATTTAAGAATCTCATCTCTAGTGAGATCGCCTCCAATTTTACGAGTACCTACACGAGAAAATAGTTTGAAGAAAATTGTATCAATGCCGCGCGCTAAAGATTTTAATGTGCCTTCGCCCCAGTTTTTTCTCACGAAATCAATAAGAGCCTCATTGCGTTCGTCAGACTCTTCTATGGCGATGATTTTTTGATATTCCTCTGACGATATTTTATTAGCGATACAATATTCATTTATTTTCTTTTCGAGATAATCGCGTTCGGTATTAATGCGAGCAATTGCTTCAACGTTTCTCTCAATACGTTCAAAATAATCGAAATCATCAGTGTTACTGATTGCCATTTCTTTTAATTGTTGACGGTATACCTTAACAGCTTTCTCGGGTGAAAGTTGATTAATAACCTGCTGAAAATCTGTATTTAGCGTACCGAGTTCTGTTGTCATTTCAGGGGTTATAAATTTTCCTGTTTTTTCAGCTCTTTCATAAAACTCAACAAAATCGCTGCGGATATTTTCCAGTTTTTCTACATCTCCCGGTTGTAATTCCTTAGCAAGCAGTCTGGCGAATGCTCCATTCTCGTCTTCAAGTTCAAGCTTATTTTTTTGTAAAAATTTTTTGAATAATTCACCTTTTTCCTTGTCGTGTATGATACTTTTTAAATCCATACCTTTCTTGGCTGCCGTGTGTTCTGGTGCCGATTGCGTCGCAACTCTTTTTTCTTCAGCTAGTTCGACTTTATTTTTTTTGACCACATCAACTAACGTGCGTTTTTGCATCTTTTTTGCTGCTTCCTCTTTTTTCTTTTCGTCTTCACGTCGTCGCTCTTCTTGTTGAAATGTCTCAAAGCTCATGGTGTGGAAGTTATAATATAGGGGTATTGTACTTCTTGTCTGATGATGGCGCAAATAAATGCAATTTCTTTAATAAGAGTAAAATTTATGGTACAATTTTAACGAAATATGCCTCCCAAAAGTCACGCAACAACAAAGACGCCGCCGGTTATAAACGGCAATAGAATAACCTATTTTGCCGAGACGGATAATCGCGGTCAGCGAGATC
>JAJYGQ010000008.1 GCA_021785065.1 bacterium | reverse complement strand
ACCAATTCAGCCGGCTTAAACGCGCCAATAATATGTTTATCAACCGCTCCGTCGCCCTGCGGTTTTTTCAGTTTGCCTTTAGGCGTCTGCGGAGAAATCCCTACTCGAAAGCGAATAAATTCTTTCGTCTTTATTGTTTTAATAATTGATTCTACACCGCGATGCCCACCGCTCCCCCGATTAAAAGATATCTTTAGCGTACCCAACGGCAAATCAAGGTCATCGTGAATCACAATAAGTCGCTTTGCTTGGCGATTATTCTTAACTTTTTGCCCTACACTAACACCCGAGCGATTCATAAACGTGTTAGGCGCTATGAGCAACACATCGTCACCACCCATAACACCGCGCGCAACCGCCGCGCGCATTTTTTTATCATCAGTAAAATCAACGTTCATGTGCTGCGCCATACTTTCAAGAATAATGCGGCCAGTATTGTGTCGTGTGGTCGCATATTCCTCACCCGGATTTCCTAAACCAACAATAATAAATGACATGAGATAACTATAACAAAGAATGACACGTTGGAAAATGCATACCCTACTTGTGTCAAATAAGGATACCGTAGTAAAATTAATTTTAAGAATTTTTTATTTTATTTTTTGTACTTTTTATGCCTCCTACAAACGACAACGAATCTCCTCGCCCCATCACTTCTCACTTTTGGCGAGATTTAATTATTTTCATCGTTATCGCGCTCGTTGTTATCATTCCTATACGAATGTACGTCGCTCAGCCGTTTGTTGTAAGTGGCTCATCAATGTATCCAACATTTAAAAATGGTCAGTACTTAATTGTTAACGAGCTCAGCTATCATTTTAGTAACCCGCAACGTGGTGACATTATTATATTCAAATATCCCCTTGATCCTAGCCAATATTTCATCAAACGAGTCATTGGCTTACCGGGCGAAAAATTAACCTTGACCGGCACAAAGGTAAATATTTGCAAAAATCCTCCGAGCTGTACTGACGATTTCACACTAAATGAACCATACGTGCTTCCCGCTGATCAAAGTCAAAATATGATGACAGTAACTCTCGGTCCGCAACAATACTTCGTCATGGGTGACAATCGTTACGAGAGCTCTGATTCGCGCAGCTGGGGACCAGTGCCAAGAAATCTCATTGTCGGCACACCACTTTTCCGACTCTATCCCTTTAACACCATGAGTGTATCGCCCGGTACTTACACTGAACCGAGCGGCGAGCAAAATTGATTACATACATAATATTAAATTAATTCATACACAATGCCTACAGCGGAAAAACAAAAAATAAAACCACTTGTAACGCTGCATCAGCCATTGGCCCGAAAGGTAGAGCGAGGATGGAATTATTCAACAGCAACAACCGTGCCGGAAATGGCACTCTACTATGGCTTTTCTCCCGCCCCCCACGCTTTAAAATTAGAACGACAAGACGAACGACTTACGACCGACCTTATCGATCGCATTGGTCCTCTTTTTTCAGTTCGTGAGAAAATCGCTTTATTGAGGCAATATTTCGCCAGAAACACCACGGCAAACCCGCTTGCTGTTTTTTCAGAAAAATTTGTTGGTCGCGGTGATCACACCCAAGCCGAATATCACCTCGACGTTATCGGCACCGCTGAACCAACCGCCGAGACGCTCCTCATGAAGCTCTGCTATGAAATTGCTCGCGACCATCAATCATTGCTTGCTCGTCGCGCCCCTAAACAAAACAATGAAGTTCTCCTCGAAATTAATAGCGTTGGTGAGCGTGAGTCATTTAGTAGATTTTCCCGAGATGTTACTGCTCATTTTCACCGACACCTTGCCGAACTGCATGCAGATTGTCGACAAGATTTTAAGCGGAGCTCTTTTGCTCCCGTTCATTGTAATCATAGTGAGTGTCAAACGATTCGGGCCACTATGCCAGAGTCTGTTGGTTTCCTTTCCGAACCATCTCGTCATCACTTTATGCACGTGCTCGAACACCTTGAAGCGACCGATCTGCCGTACAGTTTCGATAAAGAACTCCTTGTTGAACCAGATATAGTTCAGCACACTATTTTTCGAATCTCCCTTCGTCAACCGTCGGCAAACCCCGAAACACCTTCCTCAACACCATCAACAACCGAACCCGTTGTCGTTGCCCGCGGTGCTCGCTGGGGCGGTCTTGCGCGTCGCATGGGTTTTAAGAAAGATATTTTAGGAGCAAGCGCCGTGGTGCGTCTCCCTATACACAAAAACGACCGCCAAGCCCGAGAGAAAAAAATGACGCCGCCAGTATTTTACTTTATTCACATAGGCTACGATGCTCTTCTCAAAAGTTTAAATGTTATTGAGACTCTTCGCCGGGCAAAAATAGCCGTCTACCATGCTTTATTAAAAGATACTATGGCGGTACAGCTTGGTAACGCTGAGTATCTTGGTGTTCCCTACATTCTCATTATGGGTCAAAAGGAAAGCAACGATAACACCATCCTTGTACGCCACATGCGTACCCGTTCTCAAGAAACCGTGTCACTCGCTCGTCTTGCTGAATATTTGCGAGAAATTCTTAAAAAATAATATTGCCCACAGAGACTTCTCAAAACGTCTTGCATCACCGTAACACTTCTGGTATAGTGTCCGTTCATGATTAACGTGGAAGTTCAAAAGACAGGCACCGAAAATCCTATGGGCGTTTTAAAACGCTTTACACGCCGCGTGCAGGGCGCCGGCATTTTACCGCGCGTTCGCGGTATTCGTTACGCGAAGCGCGCCGAATCTCGCTACGTTCGCAAGAAGCGCGCTCTCAAAGTTTTGTCACGCCGCTCTGAACGCGAGCACCTGGTCAAGCTTGGTAAAATTGCCGAACCGACCACGCGCCGCTAACGCCGTGCCCGCCTCCTCTACAACGTCAATTCCTCCGCATTTACAAAAAAAATTCGCTACTATTAAACGCGAAATCCTTGGTGCTGACTACGACTTGGACGCAAGTTTTGTTTCTGCCTACCAATCTAGAAAAGCAAACAAAATTTATCGCGCCAAAGATAAACCCACAAACGTTCTTAGTTTTCCCTTCGATACCCGAGCTGGCCAGATCATTATCTGCCCAGCGCGAGCGGCTACAGAAGCGCGCCAATTAGGTGTCTCTATGCCCGATTATTGCTGTTTCCTATTTATCCACGGTTTACTGCATTTGAAAGGTTTCGACCACGGCGCTACAATGGAGCGTAAGGAGCAAGAGTACTGTACGAAATGTAAGCTCAAGCTCGGCAACCTGTGGCACGAACAATAACAACCGGTATAGACATTGGCACCAGCGGCGTAAAAGTCGTGACGGCTGAACTCGTCCGCGATCGCACTACCAACAAAATAGCACCGAAGCTTATTGCTACTGGCTGGAGTGAGACAAAAGGATTACGACACGGATACGTCATGAGTGTTTCTGATGCTGCTCGTTGCGTAACTGCCGCCGTTCGCCAGGCTGAAAAAATGGCCGGCGTCCCCCTCAAGCGCGCGTTTGTTTCAGCAAACGGTATCGGACTCGCGGCCCTTGCGAGCCTCGGCTCGACTGTCGTGTCCCGCGGCGATTCGGAAATCGGCGACCTCGATGTGACCAAAGCGCTGGAAACATGTGAGCGCGATTTGCCTAATTCGTTTTCCTTGAATCGAAAAATTATTCACGCTATTCCCATTTCTTATAAAATTGATGGCAAGATAGTGCTCGGCCGACCGCAAGGTATGAAAGGAATGAAGCTTGAAGCGCGCACGCTTTTTATTACAACCATTGAACAGCATCTTTCCGATACCCTGCAAGTTTTTGATGAGGCTGGTCTCGAAGTAGAAGACGTGTACGCCGGCCCATTGGCTGCAAGTCTCGTTACCCTTACTAAGGCGCAAAAAATTGCCGGGTGCGTTCTGGCAACTATCGGTTCCGAGACAGTTTCCATCGCTGTTTTTGAAAATAATATTCCTATTTCGCTTGAAGTATTTCCCATTGGTTCCACTGATATTACCCACGACATCGCTCTTGGTCTAAAAATTCCCATTGAAGAGGCTGAAAAAGTAAAAGTGACTGCCGGTTCGAGTGTGTCCAATACCAGTAATCACACCTGGACAACACCGAGCGGCATTTCGTACTCGAAAAAGAAACTAGATGAAATTATTTACGCGCGCACTCACGACATCCTTGAACTTATCGAAGGGCATTTAAAAAAGATTGGCCGCTCCGGGTTACTGCCGGCAGGTATTGTACTCACCGGCGGCGGGGCGATGAGCGCTGACATTGAAGACCTGGCGCGTTCCGTGTTAAAAATACCAGCAAAGGTTGCTCGGCCAGCATTCGACGCCGATCGCCGCGGTTTACCCGACACAGTATGGAGTACGGCTCATGGATTATCTATTTTGGGTCTTACCCAAGAAAACGATTCGTCTATGGGCATTAAAATTATCGGCCAGGCACGAAAGAGCTTCTGGGGGTGGCTGCAACAGTTTACGCCTTAGCCGCTAGTAGTTCGTTATAAGTACAGCACGATTTTTTTAAAAATCAAGTGTTTTCTTTTTTTATCAGTGATACTATAGCAAAAAACATATGCCTCAAATAAAACCAGAAGTTGAAACATTTGCTCGAATTCGTGTCGTTGGCGCCGGTGGTTCTGGTAAGAATGCCGTTAATCACATGATTAATTCGAAAGTTGATGGTATTGAATTTATTGCCATCAATACTGACGCTCAAGACCTACACCACTCCCTCGCTAAAAGAAAAATCCATATTGGCAAAAATGTCACCCGTGGCCTCGGCGCCGGCATGAATCCAGAACTCGGTAAACGCGCCGCCGAAGAAACCAAAGAGGAAATTCAAGAAGCTTTGAAGGGTGCTGATATGGTTTTTCTTGCTGGCGGACCGGGTGGTGGAACGTTTAGTGGTTCTGCTCCGGTCATCGCTAAAGTAGCAAAAGAAATGGGAGCATTGACGGTTGCCGTTGTTACCAAGCCATTCTTCTTTGAAGGTCAGCAACGCATGCGTATCGCCGAGCAAGCTATCGATGAGCTACGCAAAACTGTCGACGCCATCATCATCATCCCCAACGATCGGATTCTGAGTACAGTCAGCAAAGAAACAACGGCCCGCCAAGCATTCGGCCTTTGTGATGAAGTGTTACGCCAAGCGGTTCAAGGAATTTCTGATTTGATTACTACACCCGGCGACATCAACGTCGACTTCGCTGATGTGCGCGCCGTATTAGACAATGCTGGTTCAGCTCTTATGGGTGTTGGCGTTGGCTCCGGCGAAAAACGAGCCGAAGAAGCCGCTAAAGCCGCTATTAATTCTCCTCTTTTGGATATTTCCATACATGGTGCAAAAGGAATTTTGTTCTCCGTAGCCGGCAGCGACGATGTTACGATGTTCGAAATTCAAGATGCGGCAAAAATTATTACTGAATCGGCTGATCCCAATGCTAAGATCATCTTTGGTTCTATTCGTGATGAAAGTATTAAAAAGGGAGAATTAAAGGTAACCGTTATTGCTTCAGGTTTTCCCGAACCCAACAACCGCCGTTTTTCTGACATTCGCGATGCAAAAGTGGAACGTGTGACATCAGATAAAAAAGCAACTTTTGAGGAAAAAACTGATGCTGAAAAAAATTCTGGTGGTATTGCAAGCTTTTTTGGCAGCCGTGGAACTATGACTACTCCCAGTCCCTTACATGAAGACGATCATACTGAAAAAGAAAAAGATCGTGCTCGTATTTTCAATAGCATTACCCCCAATCC
The DNA here is from genome assembly GCA_021785065.1 of bacterium. Taxonomy (GTDB): domain Bacteria; phylum Patescibacteriota; class Minisyncoccia; order Phycocordibacterales; family JAKAEA01; genus JAKAEA01. The sequence goes on along the minus strand of JAJYGQ010000008.1, from coordinate 22,485 downwards.
TATCAACGCTCGCCCGACGCCCAAACCCGAACAAAAGCCGGAAGCAAAAGACGACAAAAAAAGTGACGACAATAACGACGATTGGAACGCCATCCCCGCTTTTCTCCGCCGCTCAAAAATTAAATAATTACCAAACGAAAAAGGAGTTTTCTCGGGGAGATAAACGATGCAAGCCCCTGCGAAAACTCCTTTTCTCTTGGTAAACATTCAAACGTTTGTTATAATGTTGTGACTATGATGTACGACACTATTATTATTGGCGGCGGACCGGGCGGCGTGGCCGCTGGCATCTACGCTGCACGCAAACACCTCCGCACCCTTTTTATAACCAAAGAATGGGGCGGCCAGAGCAATGTCTCTGAAGATATTCAAAATTGGATCGGCACCCCAAGTCTTTCTGGCGCCGAGCTTGCCAAACGCTTTAAAGAGCACCTCGAATCATATAAAGGCGAGTGGCTCAACGTACGCGAAGGTCTGTGGGTTTCCTCTATTAAGAAAAATACCGATGGCACTTTTGAAGTAGTCACCGACAAAGACACTTTTACAACCAAAACCGTACTCATTGCCGCTGGCTCTAGCCGCCGCAAGCTCGACGTTCCCGGCGCCGAAAAATTTGAGAATAAAGGCCTCACCTACTGCGCCTCCTGCGACGGTTTACTTTTTAGCGGTCTAGATGTCGCGGTTGTTGGCGGCGGCAACGCTGGCATGGAATCAGCCGCTCAGCTGCTGGCCTACTGCAAAAGCGTCACCCTCATCACCCGCGGCCCGCTACGCGCCGACGCTGTCACTATAGAGCGTATCAAGACGAACACCCACTTCCACGTTGTTGAAAACGCTATCATCAAGGAAGTAAAGGGTGATAATTTCGTCACTAGCCTCACCTATCAACCTAAAGACGGCAGCACTCCTGTCGACCTCGCTGTCAGGGGTGTCTTCGTAGAAATCGGTCTCGTCCCCAACACCGACTTCGTTAAAGACCTCGTCAAACGCGACACCTACAACCGCATCATCGTCGATCCACGCACCCAACGCACCTCTGTCGACGGCATCTGGGCCGCTGGCGACTGCACTGATAGCCTCTTCCACCAAAACAACATCGCCGCCGGCGACGCCGTCAAAGCGCTCGAGGACCTCTACCTGCATATTAAACTCCACTAACAATATAAGGTGACCTCATCGGGATTTGAACCCGAGTTCCAGGCTTGAAAAGCCCGTGTCCTAGACCAGACTAGACGATGAGGCCGAATAAAACGGCTGTCGAAAAATAATACCATTTTTTGCCAAAAAAGCCATACGTGCTAGTATCTAAACACTCCGATCAAAAATGGATGGGTGGCTGAGTGGTCGAAGGCACCGCACTCGAAACGCGGCAGGCCCGAAAGGGTCTCGAGGGTTCAAATCCCTCCCCATCCGCACGCAAACATCTGCTACCAAAAACTCACATATCTATGATATGTATAAAAATATTCAAATTATAGCTGAAGTAAAAACTAGATCACCATTTGGTTTTAAATCTAGAAAAAGCTGGGGTGAACTTTTTGCAGTAGCACATGAAATTGGAGATATTATATCTATCCACACTGACGCACGCTGGGGAGGATCTTTCGATGCAATTAAAAAAGCGCGAACAGTAACGAAAAAGCCGATTCTAGCAAAAGGGATTCATGCAACGGATAACGAGGTTGATCAAGCCATCTTGGCAGGAGCTGATTATGTTCTTGTCGTTGGTCGTATTCCTGGTATTCATCAAGAAAAGTGTTTCATCGAACCACTTACGATAACTGAACTTAAAACTCTTCCAGAGCATTTTAAGGTTGTCTGGAACAGCCGAGATTTATCCGACGGAAACATTAAAAAAGAAACCTTTGAACAAGCTCGCAAAATTTTTGGAGGTTGGCTATGCCAAGCAAGTAACATACGAACAATTCAAGATATTAAAGAAGACGCTGATGCGGTACTTGTCGGGGCCAATCTCATCGAATTTGCAAAATCATTAAAAACTGGCGATCCAGAAATACTCTTATAACACCTTGCATTTGGTGGAATTGCAAGTAATATGCTATCAGAATACTTATGTCCTTTTAAAAGAAAGCGAGGAACATATGGCAAGGTATAAGCCTTATATCGGCGTCACTGGATTTATGGCGCCTGAAGAGGTGCAGACCGTGGCCGCAGTAATGCCTCGGTTTTCAGATTCTTTGTTTATGGTTGGAATTCTTATGAGTTCCAAAACATTGCACGGCCTTCCCAACAAATATCCCGGAAGGTATCCTAAACGAAACGAGGTGAGCAAACTTTTTAACTCTTCACCATCAGTAATTAATATCATTCATTACAGTACTGATGATAGAGCATCTCTCCTATTGCAGTTAAATGCCATGGTTGGTATGTACTGCACCCACTCGGGCCTTCGAGCATCGCTTGAAGGCTTCCAACTTAATATTCCCTGGCCCGATCCCGCCACTCTTGCGGAATATCGTTCCTTTGAGAAAGACCGGCGACTGACGTTTATTTTACAAATTGGCAGCGGTGCCCTTGAGTGTGTGTACAACAACCCCACACTGCTTGCCACTCGCACCAAAGAATATGCCAACCTTGTTGATTATATTCTTATCGATCCGAGCGGTGGCATCGGAAAGGAGATGGATGTTTCGTTTGCTACGAATTGCGTTCAAGCAATATACGACGCTGGAATTGAAATTAATGTTGGTATTGCTGGCGGCCTATGTACTGAAACCCTTGATCGAATCCAACCGATCCTGGAAAAATTTCCCGATCTCAGCATCGACGCTGAAGGTCGACTGCGAGATAAAGATGATCACTTGTCCATCAACGACGCAAGGGCGTATGTGGAAAAAGCAATAGAAGTCTGCAAGGTTATGCCGCTTTAGTTTTATTTTTATTTTGAGACCCCTCTACCAGAGGGGTTTTTATATTAACCAATTAAAAACATAAAATATTGTATAATAAATTTGTCGATTATCAACATCTAATTTTTTATCTCTATCTATGCAAAAATGTCAACCATTTGCCCTCGGCATTGCCATCGGCGTATTATGGACTATATACGTTTTCTTCTTGGGCCTAGTCGCTATGGCCGGCTGGGGAAATTCATTCGTCACGACCCTTTCCTCGCTCTACATCGGTTACAGTGCTTCAATTATTGGCGCTATCATCGGCGCTATTTGGGCCTTTGTTGACGGCTTCATCGCCGGTGCAATCATCGCGTGGGTGTATAACAAAGTTGCCAAAAGCTAGGGTTAACTAGGAATTTGGTATACTAAGAAACGTCGACATTAAAAGTTAAATCTAAATATATAATTTTATGGAAGCAGGAAATGGTCATCCGGAGGGCTGCAAGTGCGCTGTATGCGCGGGCAAAAATAATTCTTGCGGTTGCGGCTGCTGCGGTCACTGGGGTAAAGGGCATAGTTTTTTTATTATTCGAATAATCATCGCTATCATTTTGGCGGTTGTTATCTTCTGGGGCGGCTTTATGCTCGGTGAACTACACGCCACACTTTGGGGATACGGTGGTGGTTACAGCAGCGGCTGGGGTCACGGCGGTTGGGGCATGATGGGAGAAGTCGGCGCACCAATGCCGGTATATTACTATCGCACCAGCACTGCGGCTGGTCAGCAAGTATCCGGTAGTGCAGCAACGGCAGTCCCTTCATCGGCAACAGCACCAATAAAATAGTCTGATTTTCAAAATCAGGAACACAAAAGAGGCGCTGGAATTCCGGCGCTTTTTTTGTTATGATAGTAAACCGTGCGAGAAAAAGGTTTTTAACGTACTGTATCTTTTTATCACTATCGGGCGATTAGCTCAGTTGGCTAGAGCGTGTCGTTGACGTCGACAAGGTCACAGGTTCGAGCCCTGTATCGCCCACCGCACCAGATATAAAGATCTATGCGAACCACGGGATGTGGTGTAACGGCTAACATACACGTTTCGGGTACGTGTGACTCCGGGTTCGAATCCCGGCATCCCGACCACTAAAGCTATGGTTATTTTAGGTATTGAAACAAGCTGCGATGAGACAGCAATAAGTGTCGTCGAGGCGACAGGAACTTTTGAAGAAAAAATTTCTTTTATTGTTCGCGCACAGGCTCTGTATTCGCAGGTAAAAATTCACGCTGAATACGGCGGTGTTTTTCCTGCCCTCGCCAAGCGCGAGCACGCAAAAAACTTAACGCCGCTTTTAGAGAAAGCACTCAGCGACGCTAGCATAACGACGGTAAAAGAAAAACCAAATTTTGATGAAGAAAAAATAAAAAAGATTTTGGAGCGCGAGAGCGGCTTAGCTGAATCACTTTTCGCACTCGTTAAAAAGATTGATACACCGAAAATTGATGCTATCGCCGTTACCGCTGGCCCCGGACTTGAACCAGCACTCTGGGTTGGTATTAATTTCGCCCTGGCGCTTGGCGAGATATGGCAGATGCCGGTCTATCCAACCAATCACATGGCCGGACATCTTTTTTCGCCGCTAGTAATGAGCGACACTGCTTTCCAATTCCCTGTTCTTGCTCTCCTTGTTTCCGGCGGCCACACTGAGCTCGTAGTTGCCGAAAATTGGCGGGGGCACAAAGTTGTCGGCCAAACGCGCGACGACGCCGTAGGTGAAGCGTTCGACAAAGTCGCTCGCCTCCTTGGTTTACCTTACCCTGGCGGCCCAGCCGTCTCTCGTCTTGCCAAAGAAGCGCGCCAGGCAAACCTCACCCCGGAATTTTCTCTACCCCGGCCAATGCGCGACTCTGGCGATTTCGCTTTTTCTTTTTCCGGTTTAAAAACCGCCGTGCTCTACTTACTCAAAAAATTTGATGACATTACCGACGACCTACGCCGCCAGGTGGCCCGCGAATTTGAAGACGCTGTCACCGACGTCTTGGTCACAAAAACAGAGCATGCCTTGCGCGCCTACGCACCACGCACATTCATTCTCGCTGGTGGCGTCAGTGCCAACGAGCACATCCGCGAAGCGTGCAAAAATGTAATCCAAAAATATCCCGACACACAATTTCTTACACCCACCATCGACCTTTCCACCGACAACGCCGTTATGATCGCCGCCGCCGCGTATATCGATATTCTCAATGGCGCCGCGCCCACAACAACAATTAAAGCCGAGGGCAACTTGGCTCTATAGGGTGCAAAAACGGCTCTTTTTTGCTATTATTTTGGAATGCAACCGAACAATTCTGCCGCCCCGATTCCGGAAAAATTCCTGAAACCATACAATCCGCAAGACACCGAACCGACCATTTATAAAAAATGGGAGGAGAGCGGTTTTTTTAATCCCGATGTGTGTGTCGAAAAAGGCGCAACTGCCGCCGATGCACCGGCGTTTTCTATTGTTTTGCCGCCGCCCAATGTTACCGGCACTCTCCACGTCGGCCATGCCGCAATGCTTGCCATCGAAGACAGTTTGGTGCGCTTTGAACGAATGCGCGGCAAGCGTACCCTCTGGCTCCCTGGCACCGACCACGCCGCCATCGCCACTCAATCGCGCGTAGAAAAAAATCTAGAAAAAGAAAAAATTCGCAAGCACGACCTGGGCCGCGAAAAATTCCTCGAGCACGTCCATCAATTTGCCCAAGAAAGCCACGATACCATCACCACCCAAATCCGCGGCATGGGCGCCTCGGTTGATTGGAGTCGCGAGGCCTATACTCTCGACGACGCTCGCTCGCTCGCCGTGCGCACTGCCTTTAAAAAAATGTACGACGACGGTCTCATTTACCGTGGTCATCGCATCGTCAACTGGGATCCCAAAGGTCAGACCACCATTTCCGACGATGAGATTGTGTATGAGGAGCGTACAACAAAACTGTACACATTCAGATACTCAAAAGATTTTCCAATTCCTATTGCCACCACACGCCCAGAAACAAAAGTTGGTGACGTAGCTGTCGCCATTCATCCTGACGACACACGTTACAGACAATATATTGGTAAAGAATATGAAATTATTTTTGCTGGTACGCCACTCGCGATTAAAATCGTTGCAGACGCTAGTGTTGATCCTCAATTTGGTACCGGTGCTGTTGGTATCACGCCAGCCCACAGCAAAATAGATAATGAAATAGCATGGCGAAATAATTTAAACTCGGGCACGGTAATCGACGAACATGCACGAATGGTACCAAATGTAGGTATTGTTAGCGGTATGAAGATTACTGAGGCTCGAGACACAATCGTGAAGTGGTTAGAAAAAAATCATTTACTTGAAAAAGTAGAGGACATTAAACAAAATGTTGCGACTGCGGAAAGAACTGGCGGCATTATTGAACCACTACCAAAACTACAGTGGTTCGTAAACGTAAATCAACCTTTCTATTTGAAAAATTCAAAAATTTCTGGAATTGAGAGCGGTTCTCAAACTACCTTAAAAGAAATAATGAGAAAAACCGTTGAATCAGGAATGATTAAAATTGTTCCTGACCGGTTTGAAAAAATATATTATCACTGGATAGACAATCTTCGTGATTGGTGTATCTCGCGTCAAATTTGGTTTGGTCATCGCATTCCAGCTTGGTATAAGAAAGATGATTCTAGACGCGAAAGATCACCGATTGTCAGTATAGAAACACCCGAGGGAAGCGATTTAATCCAAGACCCCGACACCCTCGACACCTGGTTTTCCTCGGGCCTCTGGACTTTTTCCACGCTCGGCTGGCCAAACGAGGAGGCCCCCGATTTCAAAACCTATCACCCCACCAACCTTCTGGAAACCGGCTACGATATCCTTCCTTTCTGGGTAGCGCGCATGATTTTAATGAGCGGCTACCTGCTCGGTGACATTCCTTTCAAAACTGTCTATCTCCACGGCCTGGTGCGCGACGGCAAGGGCCGCAAGATGAGTAAGTCGCTCGGTAATATTATCGACCCGCTTGATATGATCAAAAAGTACGGAGCCGACGCGGTGCGCCTCTCGCTTTTAATTGGCACCGGCCCGGGCAACGACAGCAAACTTTCCGAAGATAAAATTCGCGGCTATAAAAACTTCGCTAATAAAATCTGGAATGCGACACGCTTTGTGTTGGAAAATACAGCCACCGTTTCGCTCGAGCAGCGCCCACCGCTTTCAGAAAAAAACACGGCTGATCTGGAAGCATTCAAAACATTTTCCGCAGACATTACCGCCGATATTGAACACTACCGCCTCTACTTAGCAGCCGAAAAGTTGTATCATTACTTCTGGCATACGTTTGCCGACGTTATCATTGAGGAGAGTAAGAAAGTGATTACAAGCGAGGATGAAACCGCCGCCATCAGCGCCCGCTGGACACTCGCCTATCTTCTCTCCGCGCTCCTGAAACTCCTTCATCCATTTATGCCCTTTGTCACTGAAGCGATATGGGAATCATTGCCAGAAAATATTAAAAACACCGACACCAAGCATTCTCTTCTTATCATCACACCATGGCCATCCCACTAGTCACCCAATTTCTTAGTAGCGCGCACAGTAGCTCGCTCTATCTTATGTTGTCTGCACTTCTTGCTGTGGCGGCGGGCCTGGGACCGGTGTTGATTTGGCTATGGGTTTGGGAACATGAGGACAAACATCCTGAGCCCGCCAAACTCGTCATCTACGCTTTTATTGGCGGCGCACTCGGCGTTTTTCTGGCTCTACCGCTTGAAAGTCTTTCGAGCCACATTGTCACCGCCATTCCTCTTATGATTCTTGTATGGGCGGCTATTGAAGAAGCGATAAAATACTCGGCCGCCTACATCACCGCACTGTGGCGCGCCGAAAATGACGAGCCGATTGATAGCATGATGTACATGATTACCGCCGCGCTTGGCTTTTCCGCCGTGGAAAACGCCTTTTTTATTATTACTCCAATTATTCACGACAACTTTCACCTCGCTGTTGCTCTTGGGGTGAACCGTTTCTTTGGTGCGACCGTTATTCACATTCTTGCTTCTGCGGCTGTGGGCTACGCTCTTGCCCTTGGCTTTCATAAAGCCCCAGCCCGACGCACTTTTTACACCGCGCTCGGGTTATGCACCGCTATCGTCTTGCACGCCGCCCTTGATTTATCTATACTATATGACGTAGGTGGTTCGGAAATAACTTCTCTGTATTTTATCTGGATTGGTGTCATTGCTCTCGTTCTTCTTTTTGAGCGGGTCAAGCGCCTCCGAACAACATAATAAATTCTTATGACCAAAGAAAAACGATCTTTTTTTGAACGATTAACCGGCAGTGTTAAAGTCGATGAAGATGCCGATGCTTTTGAGCCGGCTGCTGTAGAAGAACCGGTGCGCCGTGTACAACCGCGCTCTACAAGCAGCCGCTCTAGTGGCGCCACAAAAATTGCCGCCCGACCCGCCCCCGAACCAATGAGCGAATCCGAGTGGCTCGAAGAAAGCGCTGAAGAAGGCCAGCTCACTGTTGACGTCTACCAAACCGCCAACGACATTGTCATTAAAACGATTGTTGCGGGTGTGCGTCCTGACGATCTCGATATTTCTATTACTCGCGATATGGTTACCATCCGCGGCCGCCGTGAAGAGCAGAAGGAAACGTCCGACGAAGACTATTTTCATAGAGAATTATATTGGGGCGCCTTTTCTCGCGCTATTATGTTACCGGAAGAAGTTGACGTAGAAGGTGCTGAAGCCTCGCAAACGCATGGTCTGCTCACTATTCGCCTTCCTAAAATAGATAAACGACGCCAAACAAAACTGCGTGTTAAAACCGTTAGTTAATTTCTCAAGTCTGTAAATTTTACTGCTGTGGTGCCGAGGGCCGGGCTCGAACCGGCGACCCCACGCTCTTCAGGCGCATGCTCTACCAACTGAGCTACCTCGGCATTTTTACTATTACAATTTCGGCAAAGCCGGCAAATTCGTAACTTGGCTCACTTTATTTAATAAGGAGTAGACTGGGCCAATATACGGCTGAATGACGTAGTACGCCCCAAAGGCAACCCCGATGATAAGCAGCCAATACGCAATCTGCATAATCCGACCCCAAAGCATCGAATGATATAAACGACGGAGCATTTTATTATTCTGCTCGGCCATTCGAGTCACACGCTCAAGAAGTTGACGTTCTTCGGGAGTCATAGATGCAAGCCTGCAACACAAGATTTCAGGCAGTGCCCTAAAACTATAGCAATAAATTGTGCTATAGTCTAGCCACCGATGGACGCTGCCCTCGTAGTTCAATGGATAGAACAGCTCCGTCCTAAGGAGCTGATGTCAGTTCGATTCTGGCCGAGGGCACATGTATAAATATGCATTACAAGCTGGCATTTTTTTAGTCGCCGTATCATTCGGCGTTATACTATTCCCTTTTTCAAGCGCGGCGGCCACCCATCCTGTGCGGATTTTTTATTACCGTCAAAATGCCGCGGCGGAGCAAGATTTTTTCAACCACACCAATTCTATCGACGTGCTTGCTCCTCAAACATACGCTCTGCAGGGTGACGGCACCCTTGTGGGTAGCACCAGCCCAGCTATTCGCGCCTTTGCCGCCGCTCACGGCATAAAAATTATGCCGCTGGTAACAAACGGCTCATTTAGCACACACGTGTACCAAACGATATTAAACAGTGTAGCTATTCAGAATGCGGCTATTACCGCGCTCATTACCGAAGCAAAACAAAATGGTTATTGGGGTTGGCAAATTGATTTTGAACCAATGCACGCTACGTACCGAGATCGCTTTTCAGCGTTTGTCGCTCGCGCTGCGGCGGCGCTACATCAAAATGGTTTAATTTTAAGCGTTGCTGTAGTTGCCCAAACAAGCGCGCGCCCCAGTGATTATCCTTCTGGATTTTGGCAGGATACTGCCGGTGTTTTTGATTATGCCACGCTCGCAAAAAGCGCCGACTTTTTAAGCGTGATGACTTACGACGATCCTCTTTCACATGGACCAGTCACTGAATATCCCTGGCTTAAAAAAGTTATCAATTATGCTCTAACACAGGCACCAGCGGCAAAAATTTCTCTCGGCATTCCACTCTATTATTGGCTATGGAACAATCGTACGGGCCAGCGAATCGGCATTGGCGGCGCAGCGAAGCTCACGAAAATTATCAGAGCACACGTACGCACGGCGACGTTTGGTTACAGCACATACGAACAAGAACCGTTTGTTCATTTTGGTCACGATACTATGTGGTATGAAAACGCACGAAGTATTGCCGCTAAAGTTTCCCTGATAGAGCAACGCGGCTTGTATGGTTTTTCCGCCTGGCGACTTGGTTTAGAACCGGCCGCTATGTATAGCGCGCTATAAAGCGTGTTATTCGTAGCGCAAGGCTTCAATTGGGCTCTTCTTGGCCGCTTGGCGCGCCGGATATATACCAAACACCAAGCCAATACCCGCTGACACCACAATACCTATAACCGCCGCCAAATACGGAAAACTAAACTGCCAATTGAGACTGGTAAAATGCGCGATCGCGATAGCAATAATCGCCGAAAAAATCGTACCAAGTGCTATGCCAATAATACCGCCAATGCCAGTCAAAAGCACCGCTTCGAGCAAAAATTGCATCAAAATATCACGATCAGTTGCACCGATAGCCTTGCGCAGGCCAATTTCGCGAGTACGCTCGGTTACCGACACCAACATAATATTCATAATTCCCACACCTCCAACAACAAGCGAAATACCCGTAACGCCAGTTAACAATAGCGTAAGTGCGGTGGTAATAAGACCAACTGTATTTGCAAGACTCACTTGGGTTTGAATCGTGAAGTCATCTTTTGATGGATCGGTAATATTATGGTCAGCTCGCAGCGTTAAGGTAATATCATTTACTGTACGATTAATATTTTGAACAGAATCGGCTTCAACAATAATGCGGTGGAAATATTTAATACCAAGAATGTAATCTTGCATAGCACTCCACGGAATGAAAACCGTCTGATCTGTATTAACGAATGCCGACGAACCGTTTGTTCCTATTACGCCAACCACCACAAACGTATGATTGTTTATCATAATGCGCCTGCCAATAGCTGATTGATTACCAAAAAGGTTTTGTTGAATTTTTGAACCGATAACCGCCACCTGCGATATGTCGGTAACATCACTATTGGTAAAAAATAATCCTTGGCTCGGTGCTATATTTAAAATTTCTTGCATTGACGGTGCGACACCATCAATTGTCGATTGGTAGGTTTGACCACCAGCCGACACTGGCAGCATTGTTGTCAACACTGGTGTAACTGCCGCCAATGTTGGCACGTTTGTCTTTTGTTGCAGTGCCTTAAGATCATTAATGGTAAGCGAATTGGTTAAAAATGATGAGGCGATAGCTGAAGGACTATTAACATCACGCCCAGGAATAATAGCAATGGTGCGTGAGCCGATGCCTTGAATTTCCTGTAAAATAAGTCCTTGAGCGCCTTGACCAATAGACATTACTAAAATAATAGCGGTGATACCGATAACAATCCCTAAAATAGTGAGGAGTGAACGAGAACGGTTAACAGCTAGAGCTCGGAGGGCGGTGGCTAAGCCATGGCGAAAATTCATAAAAATTTTAAGAAAATTTTATTTAACATAATTATCGTCAGGATGGAGACGATTCACGACCTTTTCATCACTCTCAATAACGCCGTCCTTAAGACGAATAATTCGTTCTGCATGCTCGGCAGTTGCTGTTTCGTGCGTAATGAGCACAATCGTCCTACCCTGTTCCTGATTGAGTCGTTGAATAATACTCATCACTGCCTGACCAGACTTTGAATCAAGGTTACCTGTTGGTTCGTCGGCAAAAATAACCTGTGGACTATTCACCAAGGCCCGAGCGATAGCGACACGCTGACGCTCACCGCCGGAAAGTTCACTCGTTTGATGTTGCTGTCGATGTCCCAACCCCACCGCTTCCACTGCATGTCGCGCCATCTCATCCCATCTTTTTTCCGGCACCTGCGAATACACTAGCGGCAACTTTACGTTTTCCAAAACAGTTGTGCGCGGCAACAAGTTAAATGCTTGAAAGACAAAGCCCATCTTGGCATTACGAATGTATGCTTGCTCATCGCGACCGTAGGACTCAACCTCTTTGCCATCAAAACGATACTGGCCACTGGTCGGCGTATCAAGCAATCCTAAAAGATGCAACAGCGTTGATTTTCCGCTTCCCGACGGACCCATAATGGCAAGAAATTCTCCCGCCCGCACCGTAAAACTTACATCACGTAAAGCGGTGGTCGCGGTGTCGCTGCCGTCAGCATATGTTTTTTCTAGATGTTCTACCTCGATAACGTTCATGAGCTAATTGAGGGCATTATCACCAGGCGCATACGTTACGATACGTGTACCCGTGGCAATACCACTTAAAATTTGCACCATACCATCAGAACCCTTTAGACCAGTTGTCACCGGCACGTAGTGCCACGTCGTACCATTAGAATTAAGCACGCGCACAGTTGTCGAGCCACCACCTTGCAGCACTGATCGAAACGGAATCGCCAAAACATTACTGAGTGAATCGGTCGTGATATCAATATTAGCAGTCATTCCTGAACGAATACGATTATCGGGCTGATTAAAATGTAAAGTCACTTTGTAAGTTGGTACTCCCTCAACAATTGTCTGAGCAGGATCAATTTTAGTAACCGTCGCGGGAAAATTCACCGTATCACTAAATGCATCAAGGGTGACGTTAGCAGGATCACCAACCGCCATACCCACAATATTAATTTCCGGCACATACACTACTATCTTATATTGATTGTCGGACATTTCAGCAAACTGAATAGTATTAGCGGTCACTAAATCGCCAACTTGGGGAGTAATTTGCGTGATAATGCCGTCAAACGGCGCAGTCACGCGCGACTCATTATCCTGAGCCTGCCAGTTTGCCACATTAGCTTGAGCTTGAGCGATTTTTGCCACCAGAGCGGCGACACTTTGCGGCCGAGTAGCAATGAGATTATTTTCCGCCGACGTTATTTCACTTGCCGCGGCCGCCACCGCAGCATTAGCCGTATTAGCGGTAGCTACATACGTAGCGGCATTTGCCTGCGTTGAACCCCGTATTTGGGCATAGACATTCGCCGCCGCTATCACATTATTCATAAATGATGTCACCGTCGCTATATAACCCTGAGAATCAGTAATGAGCGATTCGGCCGAGCTAGTACTCGCCGTGCTCACCTCGGTGTTCCATTTTTGCAACAGAGCAATAATGCCTACCTGTTCGTTTTCAATACTACGCTCTTGAGCTGATGTGGGAGTGGGAATGAGTAACGTAGGATTTGCTGATTGTGGACTAGTAAAAAGTGTATTGGAATAACTATTCACTGCATTCTGTACTTTATTGTAGGCATCCACCGCCGCCGCTACCGCGCTGCGTTTCGCATTGGTGTAATTGATATCGGTATTTGTTTGATTGTCGGCCAAATTCGCCTGGGCTTCCTGTAAAGCAGCCTGTGCCGAAAGAAGCGAAGCGCGAATAGTTTGATCATTGAGACTCGCAATGAGATCACCGGCTTTCACCTGCTCTCCCACTGTCACGGGAATACTCTTAACCACCCCGCCGATTTGAAAACCAAAATTGGCCTGAGCAACAGGCTCAACATTACCCGTCACACTCACCACATTAGTCACCGTCGCCGGTTCAGCTATTGCCGTTTCAATTCCCGATGATTTAGGGCGACTTGCAAAAAAAATCACCCCAGCAACAATAACGATGGTGAGCAAAATCAGTATGTATCTTTTTTTAAAACGTTTTTTAGGCAAGGTGTTTCGTAATTATACTACATAGTGCGGGATGGGAGAATCGAACTCCCGACTAATGCTTGGGAAGCACTCGTTTTACCACTAAACTAATCCCGCGATATTTTTTCTAATTTCCATTGGCACTACCCGAAGAAGCCGTACTTGAACCTTCAATAATCACTAGATTCTCACCCGACTTGGCGACATTATACGTTGCGCGGATAGCTTCATCTACCCCCTCTGGCGTATTCATATGAGCAATTTTTTGAGAAAGTGCCATTTTATTCGCTATAAGTGTTTGATTTTGAGCTTCCGCACCCGCCAGCTCGGCAGCCGAATCGCGCTCCTTACCATACAAACTCCAAACAGAACGAGCAACCAACACCACACTTATCGCCAATAACACAATAACGAGGGGCGAAAAAAGCCAGTGGGATATTTTGTTGCGCCGGTTTTTCTTCTGTTGAAATTCTCGCATACCATGTTATTATAACGCATTATGCTGTTTAATAAACGCCAGAGAAAAATCCTCAATGTTTTATCAGTTATTGTGTCACTCATTGTTGCCTTAGGCATGATTTTACTCTACATGCCAGGATTTTTCTAGAAAATTAAGAGATTTTGAACGTAAAAGAAGCCGCCAAGCGATGTTTCCGCTGGCGGCTTTTTTACCAACTGATCATGGGTCAATCAGTTGGCATTCCCCGTTCCATGCGCGCCATAAGCGCGTCAAGCTCCTCTCCGGTAATCGGATCGGTGCAGGTTGATTCATCGGGAGGACCAATAACTCCTTCAGCTGTAGGAATTGACTGGAGAGGTATTTGATCCTGAGGATGAGAATGGGGTGATTGTTCGGACATAAAATGTCCTCCTTTCGTAAAGAACATGCTTGCTTCACACTTCGCAAGCAAAAAGCTAGCCCTCAGTTGAGGGCTAGTTTATAGGAGTAAAATTTATGCGCACAAACAAGCCCTCAACCGATACGTGAGTGATACGACGACGGCCGTAAGCTTGATTGTGTTGAAACTCATATTTTGTATATTAAAAAATCACACTCTTTTTGTCAATAATCATTGTAAACAGCCCCTATTACTTTTCGCCGCGCATCATTTTTAGAAAGACGTCGTGGGGAATGTTGACGGTACCCCGCTCTTTCATTTTCTTTTTGCCCCGTTTTTGTTTTTCAAGTAGTTTCATTTTTCGCGTCACATCGCCGCCATAGAGGTAGCCGGTGACGTCTTTGCGCAATGCCGAGAGGGTTTCAGAGGCAATGATGCGACCGAGTGCCCGCGCTTGGATTTTAGTGGCAAAAAGCTGCCGCGGTAAAATTTTGTGGAGTTTTTCTACAGCCTTGCGAGCTTCTTCTTCAACGCGGCGGCGCGACACCACACGCGCAAACGCTGCTACCGGTTCATCGGCAACAAGAATATCGAGGCGCGTTACATCGGCCGCGCGCACCGCGCCGATTTCATACGAGATAGAGGCGAAGCCGGACGATACGCTTTTTAGTTCATCAAAAAAACCACGCATCATTTCGCGCAACGGCATCATCAGGGTAAGACCGGTGCGGTTGTCGCCAAACGTTTCCGTCTCCCCTGTTTCCGCTTCGTGTTCATAGAGTAGCGTTAAAATGGGGCCGAGATACTGGGCAGGCGTAATGATGGTGGCACGCACCCACGGCTCACGAATTTCTCGCACCTGCCCATCGTCGGGAAAAAATACCGGCGAATACACGGTTTCTGTTTTCCCATTTAAAAGAGTAATTTCGTAAGTAATCGACGGCGAAGTAACAATTAGAGTGAGATTAAACTCGCGCCGTAAACGTTCGGTAATAATTTCCATATGCAACATTCCTAAGAAACCACAACGAAAACCTCGCCCGAGTGTTCCCGACGTCTCCTCTTCATAAGCAAGCGAGGAATCGGAGAGCTTGAGACGGCCCAGGGCTTGGCGAAGCGCGGGAAAATCATCCTGGCTTTCAGGATAGAGTGATGCCCACACCACTGGCCGCGGTGTTTCGTAGCCAGCAAGCGCCGGTAATGCCGGCTTATTTCCTGGCCCAAGCGTCGCGAGCGTATCACCAACCGAAGCAATACCAGCCTCTTTAATACCGGTAACAATGTAGCCGATTTCACCAGCCGCCAAACTCGCCACTGGCTTTTCTTCGGGCGCAAAAATACCAACCTCGAGCACCGTAAATGTTTTACCAGCCGCTACAAAAGTTAACTGGTCGCCTTTTTGTACCAAACCATCGGTAGCCCGAATATAGACAATAACACCGCGATGATTTGAATATTGAAAATCAAAAATGAGCCCGCGGAATGCCGTCCCCGGCGCGACAGATGGTGGAGGAATTTTTTGTACAATTGCTTGCAGTAGTTCAGCGACTCCTTGTCCAGTTTTTCCTGAACATTCTAAAATTTCTTCTGAGGCCACACCGAGTACTGCGGCAATTTCTGCTTTGGTCTCAGCAATGCGCGCCAGCGGTGAATCCACTTTACTCACCGCTGGCACAATCGTAAGCCCCTGCTCGCGAGCCATAGCAAGCGTAGTGAGTGTCTGCGCCTGCACACCTTGGGTCGCATCAATCAAGAGCACGCAGCCCTCCACCGCCTTGAGGGCACGCGACACCTCATAGGAAAAATCAATGTGGCCAGGTGTATCAATAAGGTTGAGAACGTATTCGCCAGTATCAGCCGCGCGAAACTGCATACGCACCGGTTGCATCTTAATGGTGATACCCCGCTCTCGTTCGAGCTCCATTGAATCCAGCACCTGATCGCGCATTTTTCGCCGCTCAACCGTGCCGCATAATTCAAGCATCCGATCAGCCAACGTCGACTTGCCGTGGTCAATATGAGCAATAATAGAAAAATTCCGAATAGATCGCGCGTCCATAGTTTAGGTAAGCCTATACTAACAGAAAACAAGGAAAAATCACGCGCCGCTTGGATCGACTGGAACGATTTCTCGCTTCCAAATTCGCCGATGTAGGGCTCGCGCAACTTCAAAAAGTTCCTTGTTTCGCACTAGGAATAAAATACCGATAGCAATAAGTAGCGCAATAGCACCGGCAATAAGTCCTTGTAAGAGAACTGCTAGAGTAGTACTTATGGTAACTAGATGACCATGAAGTCCGAGGGTAAACGCGAGCGTCGCGAGCGGCGCACCCGGGCCAGTTGCATTAAGAATTGTAGAGAGTCCGAGAAGCGGCGCCAAAACGCTCAAAAAGAAATAACAGGAGACCCCCATAATCACCGAAGCAAACAACACTTCAAAAAACGATCGTGCCACCGCCCGAGTAAAACCAGGAAAATCACGCTCAAACGCAATCCAATGAAGCAACATATTGACGAACATACCAATCGTAAACCCGAGCGGCAACATAAGCACTTCCGTGCCAGGAACATCATCAACCCGAAAGAGCACCTCTATAAAATTTCGGAACGCCGGCCAGGCTCCAAAAAGCTGTAGCAGGCCAAAAGAAAATACAATAATAAGAACCGCCGAGAGCACATTCATGAGTAAGGGCTTGGCGGTATTAGTACGAGAATAGTAGGCGCGCACAAAAAGCGTCACGAGACTCTGCGGAATAAGCGAGAGCGTAAAGAGAGCGAGCGCCGCCGCGGTCAGTCGAGTGTCAGTCCACGTAAATTGACCGGAACCAAGAATGACGCGAACAATCTGAGCCCGAACAATAATAAAGAGGGTCATCACCGGCAACGACCAAAAAATAATGTGACGTGTTGATACCACCATTTGCTCTACGAAACGTTTTGTGTCGCCGTTCACAAAGTGACGTGTCAGCACGGGAAAGGCCGCCAGAGCATAACTCGTGCCAATAACAGCGAGTGGTACCGATTGTAAGTTCCAAGAAAAATTAAAAGCAGAAATAGCACCGGCCGAGAGTGTGCCAGCCATGACGATTAAGAAAAATTCTGCTATTTCGTTAGAAGATACTGTAATGGTACGTGGAAACGAGGTCAGTACCACGTTACGAATAATTCCCTTTCGAAAATTAAACGTGAATTTTGGAAAAAGCGATTTACCCCACACAAACGGTAGCTGAATGAACATATGCATGAACGCGCCCAGTGCAACCCCCCAGGCCAAACCAGCTAAACCAAAATGCGGATAGAGCACCACGGTGCCCACGATAATGCCAATATTATAGAGCAGCGGCGAAAGCGAGTAGATAAGGTAGCGCCGATAAATCTGCGTAATACTTGAGAAGAAGTTAGAGAACCCTAAAAAAACTGGCGAAAGGAGCATGATACGGGTCATTGCCACCAGCGTGCCCGCATCAGTGCCCTTCATAAGCGACGGGAAAAAGAGATCCATAAGAAACGGCGCAAAGGCATACGCAACAAGAGCAGTAATACCGATAATCAAAAAAAACGCCGAAAAAATTCCATCAATAAGTTCCTTTGCTTCGCATTCACTTCGTTCAAGGCGCTCCAGTAAAAATGGAATAATAACTCCTCCCGCAACAATAGAGCCCATAAGCGCATAAATAAAGTCGGGTACTCGAAAAGCTGCGTAATATAAGTCGAGCATTCTGCTCTCGCCGAAATAATTTGCGAGCAAGTGATCTCGAATAAATGCCAAGATTGTTGATCCGATAGAGAACGCGGCGAGCAGATATGCCGCTTCGTGTAAACCACCCACCTCTCGGGCAATAAAATTCCAGAATCGCTTAACCATTTACGTGGTGGGTGGCAGCGGTTTAATGTTTAGTAGGTGCTACAGTCGGACTAGAAACGGTACTGCCCGTGGTAGCATCTTTGACTGGTGGCTGTGACGCTTTTTGTGGAGTACTTGCGGGTGGTGTCAAACCAGTAAGTGGGCTGTGACCAGCTTTGAGATTGGCAATAATCGCACTGATGGTAGGATCGTTAGGATTCGAGACTGCTAGATTTTCAAATTCTGTCAGGGCGGCAGTTGTATTGCCGAGGTTTGCTTCAGACAAACCAAGGAAATACTCGGCGTTTGCATATTGTGGTAGCAGAATTATTGCTTGCTGAAACATGGCCGCAGCGTTTGACCAATTTTTTGTATCATAGTAGAGAAGACCGAGATTAAAACGTAAACCAGCATTTTGAGGCGATGAGGCAATCGCTGCCTGCAGAGATTTTATAGCGCTTGTTATGTTACCTTGACTTGCTTGAATCTGGGCAAGTAAGAATATGGCATTTGTATAATCATTCTTGAGGATGAGCGCTTGATTAATATCGGCAGTCGCTGTAGCTATTGCACCGTGAGCAACATCAAGTTGAGCCAGAGAAAGGAATACTGAAGGGTCAGTAGGATCAAGCTGATGAGCTTGTTCATAGTAGGAACGAGCAGTTTCATACGTACTAGTACTCGTATCAAATGAAGCAACCGATCCAGCAATTTGACCGAGCACAAGCCAATTTTGATAATCAGTCGGATCGGCTGTTCGAGCAGCGATAGCCGCAGCCTGTGCTTCGGTAAGATATGCCTGGAATTGATTAGCGAGGGCACTTTGTGCTTGCGTGGTGGTCGAAAGAATCTGCTGCATATTGGTCAAATCGAGCTGAGCCAAACTTCGATAGTAGAGCGGATCAGCATTAAATTGAATGGCTCGTATCAGATTATCGTGTGCGGCTACAATATCGCCATTCACACTTGCATCAGCAATCGCCGCATTAAAATAGACAGTCGAAACAAAGCGACGAGTGATATTATAAATAGATACAAGGCCCGTCAAAAGTAACACAACAAACACTAGCACTGAAATAAAACTCACCTTCGGACTCTTTGTAAAATTAAATTCCCACATACGTACCAACGGGGTTCCGGTAATCGAACCGAGGAAAATACCAGTAAAGAAGAGCGTGAGCACTAATAACGCCGCTGAAGGTACATCCATAACGGTAAAAATCCAGAAATAGAGAGCAATAATGAAACTCGAAACGGTGACGTACTCAGCAAAGACATTTTCTTTGCGAGCAAATAATGAACGGAATCCGAGCCACAAAAAGACTGCAAAAAAACCGATCCACAGCAAGAAACCAATCGGTCCAGTGGTGATAAAAAAGGTAGGAATTAACCCAACACCATAACTAAAAATAACACTCCAGAACGGCGTCGCATTGACACTGACCGGGCGCGCGAGCAACCATGCAGACGAAAAACGATTAGGTCCAGTGCCGAGAATTGGGCTGGTGTGCAATGTCGCAGCAGCAACCGTAACAGTTCCCTGGAGCGACGGACGCACTTCCGTGGAAGGTACCGAAAGATGCCCAAGAAAATTAAGACTGGGTACGTTCGCAAGTGTTGTGTAAACATTACCCTGAACCAAAATAAAGATGATAGAAACGATAAAAATAACCAGTGATGCCCAGGGCAACCGTCGACCATGCGATAATTCTTCCATCCCTCCCCTACTATCATAAGGAACTTTCTTAAACGAGAAGTTGTAGACGAAGAAAATAACTGCTGACGCAGCAAGCACATACCAAACGACAGAAAAATTAACGATGGTTAATAAGAAGAGCGCCACCACCATAATAACGGTAAAAAGATATTTATATTTTGCTTCAAGCGCCAAGAGTTCGAGGGTAATGAACGCAAAGAGTGCAACACTACCAAAATAAATACCGAGGTCATTCCAATTACCAAGCATGCTTGCCGCGGCAGAAGTAAAGACACCAAACGAAAGCGCTTGAGGAGCAAAAAGATGCAAAAACTGGAATAGTGCAACTACAATAAACGACGTAAAAAAAGCTAGATACGCATAGGCGCTCTGCCGAGTATTCCTAAATAAAACAGAAACCAGATAACCGAGCACAAAAATAGCAGTGATGAAAGCAAAGGTTCCTACTTCATACGCTTCACCGACAAGTGAGAGTGATTGATTGGGAGAAAAAAGAGCGGTTATAAGAAACCAAAACGGTATTGCAAGAAAGAACAAATAAATCCACGATCTAGGAATTATAAGCTTTCCATCTTTAAGACGCGCAACAATCCAGGCGGCGGCCGCAACAATAACCACTAAAAATACAAGATACGCCTTTGCCGACTGAAGTGGCACAATAGCCGATGGAATAAAAAATACCGGACTCAAAAAAAGGCCGAGCAACAAAACCCAGAAGGACGTTTTTTCGGCCCTATTTTCGCTAACATTTTTTGACGAAGGACTTATTATCTGATCTTCTTCATGCATAATTATTAATTGAGTTTATGTATAACTCTCTCATTGTAACGCGATCAGTTATTAGTAGCAATAGGAAAAACCAGGCCTTTAGGGCCTGGTTTTTCTTGTTTGGTTGCCCACCTATAAGCCGAATTCTGTCAATCTAAACCTATCATATGAAGATGGTGTTGATGAGACCCGTATTTGCCTTGACCGACAGTTACCCGCCAGTTCTTTGCGACTCATCACAATCCCCCTTAAACGCGTCGGCATTTAAGAAGTATTGTGACACGGTCTTGCACCAAGATAAGGATTTAGCCGTTTCAACCCAGTATTGCTACTGGACTCAACATATCGAGATTCTATACGTTCGTAGTAAAATCTCGCCCGTTGCTTTGAGCTTTCGCTCGCCGCGTCTCTGTTCGCACCTCGCGCGTTACCGCGTGCGGGTATTACCCGCTACCTGCTGCATCAGCACAAATATTATTTATGCTAATGCTGGTGTTCGGACTTTCCTCACCGATACCACGTAAACGTGATATCAAGCGCACGGATCCGGTGAACAACTTTTAATATTATAACACAAATCTACCTTATCGCAACTGTTCGGTAAAAATTTTAACGAGAACATCGGGTTTGGCGGTACCGCGAGTCGCTTTCATCGCCTGACCAACCAAAAATTGTAGCGCTGCTTGCTTACCAGCCCGATAATCAGCAGCCACCTTGGGATTTTCAGTCACAATGTTCTCGACAATTTTTTTCAATTCGCCTTCATCAGTTTTTTGCAGTAGACCCTTTTCCTCGGCAATTTTCAACGGATCCACCGCATGACTATCAGAAAACATAATAGCGAGAATATCTTTCGCCGCCCGTGAACCAATTTTATTTTCCGCGATCATAGTGATGAGTGACGCAAATGCTCCGTGAGCAATTGGCGCCGTCTGCCATTGTGTTGGTTCTTTTTTCACCAACCCCAGCAAATCTGAAATCAAGTAGTTTGAAGCGAGTTTAATTCGCTTAGCATCGCCCGAAAAATCACCAATAAGCTTTTCAAAGTAATCACCCCACTCCGGCTGCGTCACCAAAAGCTCAATTTCTTCCGAAGTAAGTCCGAAATCTTTTGCGTATCGTTCCCGTCGCGCGTGGGGCAACTCACCAATCCGATCTGCTAATTCGGCACGAGCAAATTCGGGAATTTCATTTATCCAAAGTTTGGGAAGATCCGGATCAGGAAAATAGCGATAGTCGTGTGAGTCTTCTTTTTGGCGCTGCGACAGAGTGGTCTCTTTTGTCTCATTCCAACCGCGAGTTTCCTGCACCACCGACTCCCCTTTTTCGAGCAGCTCCTCTTGACGCCGCAACTCGTAGTTAATCGCCCGCTCAACCGCTCGAAATGAATTGAGATTTTTTACTT
This sequence comes from bacterium, assembly GCA_021785065.1. Classification (GTDB taxonomy): domain Bacteria; phylum Patescibacteriota; class Minisyncoccia; order Phycocordibacterales; family JAKAEA01; genus JAKAEA01. The sequence goes on along the minus strand of JAJYGQ010000008.1, from coordinate 212 downwards.
CCACTTTCGTGCCAAATTTTTTAGGATCCGCGCTCATTGAAATATTCGCCTCAACGCGCATTTCACCTTTTTCCATATTTGCTTCAGCTACGCCAAGATATCGCAAGAGTAACTGCAATTCTTTAGCAAAATGTACCGCTGCTTCAGCGGTATGTATAACCGGCTCAGTTACTAGTTCCATAAGCGGTACCCCCGCCCGATTAAAATCACCA
>JAJYGQ010000009.1 GCA_021785065.1 bacterium | reverse complement strand
GGGAAGGGTGAGGGGAAGGGTGAAATGCCTTACTTCTCAAGGACATTTTTGTGCATGATACTCCTGAGCGATGGACGTTCGAAGCTCTACCAAAGCTCTCCGCCAAAATTGAAAATCAATAACAATAATCTCCTTACTTTAAAAGGTAAGGGGTTCAAAATAAAGGTATGCGTAACATACTCTATATTTGATGTAGAAGAGGAACACCTTTATTGTCGATGGTAACAAAATGACATACCTGATCGCAAAAGGAACCCGTGTTAATGAAACGAATATCACCCGTGAAGTCATCGTGCGGAACGTGAGTGTGAGAACAAATAATCACAGAGGCGTCATGCTTAACTGCGTGCCGAAGCGCCAAGCGCTGCTGGCGCTTCGGCACACCAAGCACATTTTTACTCATCCGCTTCATAAGATGGGAAAAACGTTGTTTTTTGCCGCTAAAACGTTGCAAGAAACCATACACACTACCTGCAATTTTTGATATTCGTTTCAAACGCCGAACAAAAAAATCAAACTCATCACCATGCACACATAAAAAACGATTATTTTCAACTGCAAAAGCGTATGTATCGCGAATTTCTATACCTATTTTTGTGACTTCACTATCGAGTTTTCGCCCATGATTTCCACCAATAAGGAAAACTTTTTTCTTATTGGCAATGTCCGCTAAAGCAGCGAGCACTTCTCGATGCTGCGGCGACAATCGCGCAATATTATTTCCATCAAACAAGTCACCATTAATAATAAGGTGTGTATAGGGAGTTTGACGCAATACCGTAAGAAGTTTTTCAGTGTTACAAACGCGTGTTCCTAAGTGAATATCTGAAATAATAAGCGTGTGGTAATTGTTCATACAAATAAAAGTAAGTACGTAATAGTACGACACCTATCCCATAAAGTCTATGTGCATAGTTCTTTGTAATAAACTATGCTACAAAGCGTAGTATAAGCGATATGCTCCCTGTAAAAAATCTTTTTATTTTTGGCTCGACCGGCGATCTGGTAAAACGTAAAGTCGTTCCCGCGCTTCACGCTCTTACTAATTTTACCGTACACACCGTGGCTTTAGGGAGAAAAAATCTAACCACCGAAGAGTATCAGAATTTCGTATGCAATGGAAAATGTTCGGATACTTTTGCTACGAACACTACCTACCTCAAGATTGATCTAGAAAACACGGTAGTGTGTGAAGCGTGTATAAATCACCTACACAAGACCGAGTGTAATTATTTTTATATTGCTCTCCCCCCTCATACTACCGCGCAAATTATTCGCTACATCGGCAGCCTCCAGCGAAATGGCTATCCGGTCGCCGTGCTTATTGAAAAACCTTTTGGCACTAGTTACGTCGACGCGCTACATATTCAAAAAATCATTGCCGAAGAACAGCTGACCGAGGTGACACATATTTCCGATCATTACCTTTTTAAAAAAGAAATTATGCACCTCGAGCAACAGCCGTTCAAAAAATTAAAACTTGTATCATTAGAGCGCGTTGGCTTAGAGACACGAGCCGGCTACTACGACGGTGTCGGCGCACTACGTGATATGGTACAGAGCCATTTCCTTAATATTGTTTTTAAACTCGTTCCTAATCCTCAAAAAAATCTTCAAGAGATAGATGTTCTCGTACACGAGCGTGGTCAATATGGCAATGGCGCTACCGAAGGCTACGCTCGAGACCTTGGTAAAAAATCCACTACAGAAACATTTACTCGTGTTGTAATAAAAGCCCGCGATCAAGAATTTGAATTCGTTACCGGCAAAAAATTTGCTACGAGACTTGGTTACCTAGCCCTCGATGACAAGGTTGTGCATTTTGACACGAGCGACAACCCTTACGTTCGCCTTTTTAACGATTTCTTTTCCGGCACAACAACTCACTTCGCCACCATCGCTCAATCAATCCTGGCATGGCAACTCATTGAAAAAATTCAAAAGAAAGAAGCGGCTCTCGATTTTTATAACGAGGACCGCTCCACTGCATCCTTCACGATCACCCTTCGTTAATAGGGATTAGGAAAATAGTTTTGTGGGTAAAAGTATGGAGATGAATAGAAAGAATATGGGTAAGAATAGTAGCTGTTACTCCCATTTACAGAAACATACACGTGACCGCACGCCCCGTTCGCAGCACACACGGTAAGGGTCGCCCCGCCAAAATCAAGTGCATAGATGTTTAAAGTATTGCCGCTTATCGCCGCAGAAACTACGCTGGAATTAGTATTGTTACTAAGGTAATACGCACCGTAATAATTATATGGATACGTATTATAGGTATAACCACCGGAAATATTCACTGATTGACCCGAGCCAATACCATAGAGAGTAACATTGCTCTGACTAAACGTTAAAGCAGGCGTCACCGTTACAAAAAAGCTTGTGCAAGGGCCAGCGTATGTGGTGCCGTAATAATTATTGTAATTGTAGCCGTAGTTATAATTGTAGGGATAATAATTATTAACGGGACACACAACAACGGTAGCTTGACCAACACTATTACCACGAAACGTGATCATGTTACCGCTTGCCGTTACTGAAACAACACCGGAATTTGAATTGGAAGAAACAACGTATGTGCTACCACTCTGACCGGTTACTGTAGACGTTTGATTTACACCGACCGATACGGATCCAGTTTGAAACGGTGAGACGTTAAATTGATATGGAGTAGTATTGTATTGACTACTGTAGTAGCCGGCATTTGGCCAACTGATTTGTGCTGATTGCTGACTATTAACCGTCACAAAAACCGAGGCACCGGCGGGAATGTTGTAGCTTGACGTTGGAATTGTTATAGAGAAATAGCCAGCGTTATTTGTAAAGCCAATCGTTCCCGCAAGCGAAGCGTTTGTATAATTTTGATTATAGGGAAGATAGTAGAGTTGGATACTCGAGTTTGCATCACCGGTAACCGTAATAGCAACCATACTATTATTAGTAGGTGTTATCGAGAGCATGGGGGTATAGGCAAAAGCCGGCGTCGCAATCGCTGCGAAGGCAAGTACTGCTGTGGCTATAGATAAGGTTATTTTTGTCATAAAAGTCTTTACAAATGACATTTTTTATGATGTTACATTACTCTCGACCTCGCTTTTGGTCAACTTGACCATATAAATAAAAAGTGTTCTTATTTATATTGGCCCATGTTACTATATTTGGATGCAACAAATACTTGAGCCACGTTTATTTCAGAAAAAAGTATGGGGGTATTTTACCCAACACGGCCGCACATTACCTTGGCGAAAAACCTCTAATCCTTATCGCATACTTGTTTCAGAAATCATGCTCCAACAAACACAGGTCGACCGAGTCATACCAAAATACCGCGCTTGGTGTAAACGCTTCCCAACCATCCGGGCATTAGCGGACGCACCACGTTCGGAGGTACTGACAATGTGGCAAGGTCTCGGTTACAATCGCCGCGCCCTTGCCCTCCATGCTGCCGCCAAAATCATCGCGCAGAAAAAATTCCCTCAGGAGTATGAATCGCTCCTCGCCTTGCCCGGCATTGGCCCCTACACCGCATGCGCAATTTTAGCTTTTGCCTTTAACCAGCCGGTGGTACTCATTGAAACCAATATCCGCAGCGTATTTATTCATTATTTTTTTGCCAATCAAAAAAATGTACATGATCGTGATATTTTGCCGATTATCGAAAAAACCTTAGACCGCCGGCGGCCGCGCGAATGGTACTGGGCTCTGATGGACTACGGCGCCGCCCTCAAAAAAACAGCCGGTAACGCTAGTCGCCGCAGCGCCCATTACACAAAACAGAGTCGCTTTGCCGGCTCCGATCGCCAACTGCGCGGACAGATAGTACGTTACGTCGGCAGCCAAGCAGCTAGCATCACAAACTTAAAACAACACCTGACTGAAGCACGGGTTGCTGCGACTGATTCTCGTCTGAAAAAAATTCTGAACGATTTAACGTCTGAAGGTTTTCTTGCTCGCCGCGGAAAAAAAATTACACTCGCTCTATGATTACTCTCACTACTCCTTTAGAAAAAGTGACCCGCATTGTTGATGCCCGTGTGCGCCGCGGTTTGGCAAAACTTCGCCTACGCACCGTCGGCGACATCCTCTACCACTTCCCCGCTCGCTATAGTGACCAAAGTGCTCTGCAAAATATTCGCGACCTGGTCGCGGGCGAAACGGTGTCCGTCTACGGCACAGCCACGAAATTGAAACTTGCCAAAAGTTTTCGTAGTAAAATCACGCGCGCGAGTGCGCTCATCACTGATGAAACCGGCTCTATTGAAGCGGTGTGGTTTCATCAACCGTACATTGCGAAGATGCTTGGCGAGGGCGCTACCGCCAAATTCAGCGGCCGTGTCAGCGCCCGAAAAAACGGCACGCTCTATCTTGCTAACCCTGAATATGAGCTCGTCGACAAAGTGCAGACCGTTGGCTCGTCGCTCTTTGGCAATCGACCGAGCGAAGCCGCCGCGCTGTTTCCCGTTTATCCGGAAAGTCGCGGTCTCACCTCGCGCTGGCTTTATCATGTTGTTAAAAAAATCTTAGCCGACCACACGTTTCCTGATGCGCTCATCGACCCTATTCCGCCCGATATTCTTAAAAAATATAATTTGCCCGGTCTTAAAACCGCGCTCATTTGGATTCATTTGCCGCACAGTCTTGAAGACGCCGCCGTTGCGCGCAAACGCTTTGCCTTTGAAGAAGTTTTTTTCATTCAACTCGCCAAGCAAGCTGAGCGTCTCACGGCCAAGCAACAACCGGCATTCACCATCAATAAAGCGCCGACTGATTTGGCCGACTTCACCAGCCATTTCCCTTTTGCCGAAACCGCCGCCCAGAAAAAAGCAGTGACGACAATTTTGGAAGATTTTGCGCGCGGCCAGCCAATGTCGCGTCTTTTAGAAGGCGATGTTGGCTCGGGAAAAACAGCGGTGGCTGCCACGACGGCGTACGCCACCGTTTCCAGTCGGCCAACTGGTCAAAATTTCGGGGTATTGCAAGTGGCGTATATGTGTCCGACGGAAATTCTTGCCAATCAACACTTTGAATCATTCATTCGTTATTTTTTTCATCTCGGTACGCCTGTTGGTCTCATTACTTCATCTGGTTGTAAAAAATTTCCGTCAAAAGTTAATCCGGAGGGGTGGACTGACATTTCTCGGCCGCAACTCTTGCGTTGGGTCGCGAGCGGCGAAATTCCTATTTTGATCGGCACGCATGCCTTGATTCAAAAAGCTGTGCAGTTTAAACATCTCGCCTACGTCATCATCGATGAGCAGCATCGCTTTGGTACTGCCCAGCGGCGCCGGCTTGCGCGCAAAGACGCTCAGCTGCCTCACCTTCTTTCTATGACCGCTACGCCGATTCCCCGCACTCTTGCTCTCACTATTTTCGGCGACCTGGATCTTACCTTGCTCGATGAATTGCCACCGGGACGTAAACCAGTCATCACGAAAATTGTTCGACCCGATCAGCGTGATCAAATGTACGAGCAGGTTCGCGCCGAGCTCGAAGCCGGCCGGCAAGCCTACGTCATTTGCCCACGTATCGATGAACCCGATCCCGATGAAGAAGTGCTGCTAGAAGCAAAGTCGGTTAAAGCTGAAGCTCGACGCTTGAAAAAAGATATTTTTCCCGAATATCAAATCGCACCACTCCATGGCAAAATGACCGCGGCCGTCAAGGAAAAAACCATGCTCGATTTTAATGATAAAAAAATTGATATTTTAGTTGCCACATCGCTCGTTGAAGTTGGTGTCAATGTTCCCAATGCCACCGTCATAATAATAGAAGGGGCGGAACGGTTTGGTTTGGCCCAGCTCCACCAACTCCGCGGCCGCGTTATCCGTTCATCGCAGCAAGCGTATTGCTACGTGTTTACTGAAAGCGGCTCGCAAAAAACCGCCGACCGTTTGAAAGCGCTAGCAACCGCTAAAAATGGTTTTGAACTAGCTGAAGCTGATTTACAATTGCGCGGCGCTGGCGAACTCTACGGCATCAAGCAATGGGGCCTCTCTGACGTCGCCATGGAAGCCTTGAAAAACCAAGCTATGGTGGAGGCGGCTCGCTCAGAAGCTCGCCGCCTCATCGAATCCGACCCCAATCTCTCGCGCCACCCCCTCCTCAAAACCGCCAGCCTCGAGCGCCAGCAAGATCTTCATTTTGAGTAGTATGCAAGACAACGTTCATTAAGATTTTATTTTTCTTTTACGAGAATTTTAATACTGATCTATTAAGCTACCACCACCGACAACATTATATGTTGTCCGGTTGGGGGTGCTAAGCGGTCTTGGAATCCATCCTCGACATATGGATTCGCGGGTTCAACTCCCGTCACCTCCACAACTTAAACAACACATATCTTAAAACGTATAGTTGTCAAATAAATTTCCATGATATATACTAACAACACTTGTCGAGGATGGAATCATGACCACGAAAGTGAATCCAATAAAAACTTCGCGCACATCGCGAGGTTTTTATTTTGCACAAAATTACCAATCATTCCCAAATTGAACCGGCAACCACTTTGGAGTATAGTTATATTTCGGTTTTCGCACACAGCGCATCCCACCCCTAGCTCAGCTGGTTAGAGCACCGAGCTTATACCTCGGCGGTCCTTGGTTCGAATCCAAGGGGGTGGACTTGATTGAATAATCCAGACGAAAATACTTCTTGCGTAATTTTATTTTCCCTGATGCATCTTTTCTAACTTCATATATTCCTCAACAAGCTGCACGGCAGTGGTCAGATCATGTTGCGCATCATCCCAAAACGACGGGTGCCCATCAACTACTTTTTTAAAGGCCGCATCAAAATCAGCAGCATTGGCACGTATCCA
>JAJYGQ010000011.1 GCA_021785065.1 bacterium | reverse complement strand
TATTGCCAGATACAAAAAGCTGGTATTTGTAATGCTCTTTCTGTTATTGAAATAGACCGTAAAGCCCAGAATTACAATGCCGGCCAGGACGACACTAACGGATAGCAAATCAATATTTTGCAGTAAGCCCATAACATTAGTATTTTAACAAATAATAGCCGGCTTTGTGGAATATCAGTGTCCCCTTATTGCCACGAGTACTTTTGATCTCCTTTTTCTTCTCAAAGCGCAAATTGGAGAAAATTTCCGCATTTAAAAATACCGGATTGCTCCAGCCAATAATCGTTTGCGGGATCATCGCGAAAAAACTACGATAGCCATCATATTCAAAAGTGTTATCGGAAATTTTTCTGGTCATTTCATCAAGTAAATTTTTCTGTTCTAAGGTTAAGTGGTGTTTAAAAAGAGTATGGTACACGGCGTCAAACTTAACTGTTAGCACAGCATTGTTAAGGTGGAATATATCCTCTTGGCAGAAGATTATCTGGAATACACCTTGAAAATTCTTGGCTTTTCTAATTTCTCCATCGTTTACCTTTGCAATGTCTCGCATAGGAATAACTAGACTCTTAAGATTATTCTTAGCCACACCGATTGCTGATTTAGATAAATCAATAGCGAAAAATGTCACATTGCCTTGAAAATTATTTCTTTTTAATCTTTCGATAACTTGTCTTTCAAGTTCCATGGCTCCGCCACCTAAACTAGCTAGTACAACATGTTGTTTTTCAACGATAAAATTATAGATAGCATTCACTGACAACTTAATGAGACCAGGAAATTCCTTTCTCTCCATTTCAATAAGTTTTGTGTGCATCTGGTCGTCATATTCTGGAAATGAAAAATCGGTCAACTCCAATAAACGAGCTGGATCAAGCTTTGGTGTGGTTTTTAAAATCCACGTGATATATCTTGGTATTGATTTAAGCGATTCGAAGAAATCAATATTCGCATTAATAGCGTAAATCGTTTTTGCGTCAGTCGTTTCCAGTTTTAATTGGTGAAGTTTGGCAAGTATTTCATTAACTTTTTTTAATCTGTTGGTCATAATGATATAGTGTAATTTATTTCTGTACCAAATATATATTGCCATCTACACAACAATCTTCGGCTCTACTCTCAACGATCTTGCTGTTGGCTTATTGGTCATACCAAGGCGCAAATGCATGGCAATGGTCTCATTTTCCAAACCAAAAGCAGGGTAAACAATTTCGTACGCCTTTTGAATTTCCGGCAAATGCTTGGGTAGAAAATCTGACACATCTCCTTTTTTCCATCTAGTGATAAAAAAGAAAATGCCCGTAACTGGTTGTACACTTAAGCCTAGTGCTGTGGCAGTAAGCCAGACTCGCTGTGTCAATCTTCCAGCATTAATAAATTCTTGCGGCGTGTGATTTTTTATAACTATCGCGCAAAGCGCCGCTGACTTTGCGTATGTTCGTGCATTACCTTTTGCGGCAATTTTTGAAAATCCTATTTTATTAAGCAGTTTCGCGACGCTCCAATGTTTCAAGACTTTAAATAAAAGCCTGATGGGAGGCGGAAGTTCAAGCGTCACAATGTACAGTCCAATACCTTTTTTCTGTTCTTCTTCGCGGCTCCATACAAGATTTTTAAAAAATAATCTATGAAGCGCCGGAGTTTCAAGGGCAATTTTTTCTGTTGTACTGCAAGCTTTCGCGATGCTTTTTACTTTTTGAGCTTCATCAACAATTACCAACCTCGCTTCTGAAATATTTGTGGCGCTATCAAACAATTTCCGTTTCTGTTCGGAGGATAGCGACACGTTTTTATACGGCTTGCGATTGGTGCACCTCTCTTTTATAAATCGGAAAAGCTCGTCCTCTTGTGCAGAACTTTTTACAAAATTTATAGAAGCAATAAAAGTTTTGTCTTGAGGATTAGGAAATAGTCTGAATTCAGCTTCCAATCCGTAGTGGGTCGCGGCTATTTTAATGGTTCCCAAGACCGCACCGGCGGAGATATACGTGCCGCTTAATTTAAAATTAAGTATCGGATTATCTTTGTCGGGGTCGATATAGAGCTCGATCGTCTCGCCCTTTATTTTAAAAAACCAGGGCTGCGAGTTGTCGCCGGAGGGGGCCCAAACGGCATAATCAATTATTTCACGCAGCGTTTTCTCCATAGTTACAACCCAATAACACTAAGATATTTGCGCCGTTCCGCTTCCCGCTGTTCCGCCACTTTCTTATCGTCGTATTCCGGGTCAAAAACCGCATCCAAATTCACTTCAAATTTACCTGTCTTTACCGGTTGATCCAAAGCAATTCTTTTAATCGCGTAGGCCGTGGCCACGCCAGCAAGCGTTGCGGCATCGCCGAGCTGCGGCCAAGAATAAATCGTTCTGCCAACTTCTAAAATCGAAGCGAGCATTCTGGGCACAACCACGTTCGCGCCAGCAACTTTCGTGGCTAGCTTCGGCAAATCTTGTGGCCTGAAATTTTGAAATTCTTTAAGCGTAACATGACCGATGGCGCCATTGAACAGTTCGGTATCTTTATTTAAATCGTATCGCTCAACGTCAATGATGATATTGTCGCCATTGTCGGTGGCCATAATTACCGGGATACCCAGCTCTTTCGCCTTGAGTCGCATTCGTATTTTAAGCTCAAGATTATCGAGAGCATCCACGATTACGTCTAATCCATTCATAAACTCGTCCAGGTTCTCAACGCTTAACCCCTTGTCGTACGCTTTGATTTCCGCATACGGATTCATTCTATACAGCTGATCGGCGACAACTAAACACTTGCTTTTCCCTATTTTTGTAAAATCAAATCGGATACGGTTCAGATTGGACGCTGAAATAACATCGAAATCGGCGAGTGCGAGATATTTTCCACCACCAATAAGACTTAACGTTAGCACGGCGTGGCTCCCAACGCTCATACCGGTGATACCGACACGCGCGTTATACAATTTTTCCTGCTCATCTTTGGTTATTAAATTTTTGTTTCTGGCAGTGCGGATTTCTTGATGCTCGTTATCCGGCAAATAGTGGCAGAGTATTTTACTGAACGGAAAATAAAACCAGTGGCCGCAACCTTTCAAGTCCTTATCGTCTTTATAGTCCGCGATAAATTTTCCCAGTTCCGTTTTATATTCCTTATTGAATTTAAATCTTGGGTTTCTGATTAAAAAGAGATCCTCCAGAAGTTCGTCGTATCTATCCACTACTTCGTTTACGACATGTTTTTTCTTAAATTCCTCTAAGCTCTCATCTTTAGGATCCCATACGATTGGCTTCATGTTGGTGTTTATGATTAATAATATTATTTCTTAACCCACGCCTGCTTAACGCCAGGCTTGAAATACAGAGGGTCTTCCGCCGGCCACAAAACGAGTTTGGGATGCGCTCGGTCGGCCAAGAATCTATGCAATTCCCTATATTCGGAATTTTTTTCAAGCAGATTTTTTATGATTTTATTTTGCAGGCGTGATTGAATGAGCTTGCTCGCTTTGACGTTCTTCTTTTGCTCAAGGTTTATTTCAAGATACTGGTCTTGATTACCGTCAAATTTCGTCATGAGCGTAAACTTGCCCGTAAAGTACTTGCTGAACGGGGACTTAATGAGAATTTCGCGAATCGTTTCCGGATAAATCTGAAGTCCGTAGAGCGTGGTGGACATGTCGTTCCGCTCGTAGACGAACGCGAACGGTAACTTACTTATTGTTCCGGCGATTCCGGCCTTTTCTATCTCTTCGTTTATTTTGACTCCGTGCTTTTCCAGTCTCGCCATAAGCTCATCGTGGGTGTAAACGCCACCGTGGTCGCCGACGGCATACCGAACCAGCGGCACGGAGTTGTTGCCGGTAAGTAATATTTCGCCGTTAACGGATTCAATGTTTATGAATTGCGGCAGATATTGGGCAAGTGTCGGCGTTTTCGGTATATCGCTAAATATGTCCTTAAATAGATCAGGTTTTTTTATCGCGATTCTCCGAATTAGGATACTGAGCGGAGTCTCAAATGCCACCGATCCGATATCCGCCGTGCCGTAGATATTCATCGTGTCTAAACAAGGATTTTTCATACCGACTTTTTTCGCCAAATAATCCCTGAATTTTTCGGTGAAAGCCTCGGCGGCGAAGGTCATTCTTACGTTAAGTTTTTTCAGATCAACTTCCCATTCCGACGCTTCGTCAACGATATCTTTTATGAACGGCGGGTACCCTATCAATATGGTTTGTTCAAAATTGGGTGCCAGATTTCTTAACGCATTGAAAATCTCTTTTTTATTGATGCCGGTCGGCAGTATGGCGATTGGGTAATTGCGACGATGTCCGAGTATTTCGTAAGCTCTGAAGGTTATCGTGCCGCCGATCCACACACCCATACCGAACCCGATGATTACCAACGTCGATTTCTTCGGGTCGCCGTTGTTAAAAAACAATTCGTGTATTATGGATGTTTGCCAATCGAGGTTCTCCTGCCTGGAAAAATAGAATGGCTCGCCGGTCGAGCCGGAGGTGGAAGTAAAAACAAGCGGCACGTGTAGCGTGCCGTTCCAGTGCAGATCTTTTGATTTGTAGACGCGGAGATAGTCCTTCTTGCTGATTGACGGAATTTTTTTAAAATCTTCTATCGTGTTTATATCGTCGGGATTTACCTTATTTTTTATAAGAAAATCGTTATACGCGGGAACTTCGTGGGCCGCTTTGCGGAAGACGTCGAGCGATGTTTTTTCCGCCTCTTTCTTCCAATCGTCGCAGGTCTTTTCTTTGAGGTCTTTAAACACTGCGTCGGCCACAGCCGTATCCATTTTTGAGGGCTCTAAAACTATGGCGGAATCTCGTCGAATGTTCGGCTCCAAGACTATCTCGGGTACCGTTACTCGCTGTTTTGTTTTGGTGTAACGTAGGCGAGACATGAAAGTCATTTAAGCCGAATTACTGCACTATCTAATTGCAAACGTTTTTATAGTATCACAAAATACGAAGCTGAACAAAGTTATTTTTTCCCTCTCCTTGCCGTTCTTTCTAACCTCGCACTTGCCAAATCAAAGAGGGTTCTGAAATGATCGGTCATGCCTTTGTTCTCTATCATAACAGCTGATTTTACTTCACTGGAAACAAGCGCGACATTATCGCCGTAAATGTATATTTCGGCCGAGAATGGCCTGTGCTTTTTTCCGAGGTAGATGGCTTTGTCGGCTTTGTGAGCGAGCATCTTGAACTTGTCGCGAGAGTCGGGAGTGTCGGGTAAGATCCCAGTCACTCTTTTCCGTTGCGTAAATATCACTTGGTAGGCCGCTTCAACACCATTATCGCCCTCAAGTGTCTGAATCGTCGGGGAACCACCGGCGCGTATCCGGCGGATTTTGGATATAGACTTTTTCAGTTCATCGGCCAGCTTTGAATAACATTTGGCCGATTCTTCGGTGGACCTGACAAGATACTCCGGTTGAGCGCCATATATCCTCACTTTCTTTTGGTCGGAGACACTTACAATCCCTCTTTTTACAAGCGCCTCCAAAGTAACATACGTCGTGCTTCTGTTTATCTTGGTCTTTTTGGCGACGACGTTGGCGACCGACGGTCCTAACTCCAAGAGCGCCGTATAGATATTGGCCTCGTTGTCCGTGAACCCTGCCGCTTTCAGGTGGTTAATTGTCGCCAATGTTGTCATGTTTGAGACAAACAATATATCATCCTGAGTGATTGGGCAAGCATCGCTATAGTGAGTTGCGGAAATTTTATACCCACCCGTCCCGCCTAAAAAAAGACGGGTAGCGCGACAAAATGCGTTCAAATGACCACGTTATCGCGGACTGGAATCAGGTTTACCAGTTTTGAAGATTTTTTCAGGAATTCCAAAGAAAAGTTGCTACTTAAAACCTACTTATTTCTTTTTGTGTTTTTGCGCCTCTTATTAAAGCTAATAATTATCACCTCATTGTATGTATCTCTTTTTTTGATACTATAGATAGTAATGAACGAAGACGAAAGAAGAGACGATTTATCTCTGAAAAATTGGGATATGCATCACAAAATAAAAACAGATTCTCTGAAAGAGATAGACCATATTGTATTGCTGGTATCTACGGGAGCATTTGGAATATCAATCGCCTTTCTAAGTTTTATGAGAGGGCAAATAATAGATTGGGAAATAATTCTTGCATCGTGGACATTTTTTCTTTTCTCAATTTGTTCATGTACAGGATTACATCTATTCAATGCTTGGGGTTCTATACGGTGCCAACATTTGATAAATCATTACAGAGAAACAAAAGGAAAACCTTCTCCTTCATTGGTTGGTTCGATAAAAGAGAATATGGATACTAGCCAAGACCCAAAAGTGAAAAAATATGACAAGTGGGCCAGATACGCAAGATTTTGCTCAATTTTTTTCTTGTGTTGGGTATAGTGTTTATTTTATTTTTCGCTGGTATAAACTTTTGGAATAATACCGAAATTTTTTAGCGTTTTTGATCACCACAAATGGAACCCCCCGCATCGGCCTTGTGTGTGCCTAATGGGAAAATCAGATACGTCCGTGACATACAATTCAGGAAACAAGGTTAGCGTCTGAAGAATGGGCTATAAGTTACCAACTCCACTCCTCCTGGACTCCCAGGAGGGGTTGCGTCATTACTTGGGTGTATACAAACAATACAACCAACGCCGGTAGGGCTGACGGCGAAACCAACAAGCCCCGTAAGGATTAAATACTGCCTCTATGCCCGTAAAAGCACCGAGGAGGAAGACAAGCAGATCCTCTCCATAGGGAGCCAAATCAAGGAAATGGAGAAGATGGCGAAGGAAAACGACCTTGATATCGTCGTGACGAAACAAGAGTCGCATTCGGCCAAGGAAGCCGGTCAGCGACCGGTCTTCAACGAGATCGTCGACGAAATCAAGCAGGGAAAGTTTGATGGCATCCTGACATGGGCACCCGATCGCATCAGCCGCAACGCCGGTGACCTGGGCAGAATCGTCGATCTTATGGATCAAGGCCTTCTCAAAGAAATCCGTACCTACGGCGGGCAGAAATTCAGTAATAACCCGAACGAGAAATTCCTGCTGATGATTCTTGGCAGCCAAGCCAAGCTAGAAAACGATAACAAGGTCATCAACGTCAAACGCGGCCTGCGGGCGCGATGCGAGATGGGCCTCTGGCCGGGCGTGGCGCCGACCGGCTACCTCAACAGCCGAAACAAAGATGAGAAATGCAAAGTATCAATAGATCCGCATAGAGCACCAATCATGAAAAAGTTGTTTGAGAAAGTCGGCTACGAAGGATGGTCGGGCCGAAAAGTGTATGCTTGGCTCAAGGACGACCTGAAATTCACCGGTCGCAATGGCAAGACGCTAACCTTGAGCAATCTGTATATGGCGCTCCGCAATCCCTTCTACTACGGCTCATTCGAGTATCCTCGCGGCGGCGGTCAATGGTATCAGGGCAAACACGTGCCGATCATCACCAAAGAGCTTTTCGACAAAGTACAAGAAAATTTAAACAGCTACAGCATGAGTACCTACGGTAAGGAATTCGCCTTCACCCGCCTTATGACCTGCGGCCACTGTGGATCCGGCATCACCGCCTGCGAGAAATGGAAACATCAAAAAAACGGCAATATTCACCGCTACGTCTACTATATCTGCTCAAAATATCATGATAAAAGCTGCGAGGCGAAATACCTGCGGGAAGAAGACCTTGTCGAGCAGCTAGTCGTGCTTATGGATAAAATAGATTTGGACGAAATCGGCATCAAAGAAAAACTCAAAGCCGAGATAGAACGCCACAAAAAATTTCAGTCAGGGCTACTGGGCGAAAAACCGCGAGTGATCAAGGCAACCGATATCGATATCCGCAACTACACCAAACACATTCTGCGAGAAGGCAGCATCTTCGAGAAACGGGAGATATTGTTATGTCTCCGAAGCAGAGTGGTGATGAGAGATAAGCAAATAAAAATGGAATAGACCCCCAGCTTAGCGTTTTCTATTCAGATCGACAAACACGGATAACGGAACGTTTTTCTTGTATTCTTTTCTATTATATTGTGCGGAAATTAGATTGCCAATGGCCCCAATCGCGAATCCTAGAGCTGGTAGTTTCCAATCCATAGCCGCAGTCAAAATGGAACCCACCCCACCCTCACCGGTCACCCACTTCAAAAGATTTTTATCAATTTTCTCCCATTCGACTTCTGCTTTACCATACTCTTCGATTAATTCGTCTTTGAAGTTCAAAGACATCTGCTCAAAGGAACGTTGATCTTGATTGCCCGAGATGTCCAACCACGTCTTGCGTAAAAAATTTCGCATACTTGCCAGTCTTCCCTCTTCTCGAATTCGATTGGCAAATTGCGGGGTCGTATTATTTAAAAATTTAAAATCAAGTTTTTGGAAACCGTGCGTGATGAAACTCCAATCCTTTAAAGAATCGTTTTTCGTTTCCTGTGCTGTAGAAAGAATTTCTTTCCACCTCCAATTAAAATCCGTATACAGATAAGAACCAGTGATTTGGGCTATATACAGACCCGTCTCTAGATTTTCGCCCAAGGAAGATATGTGCATTCCAAAACTACCTTTTTCGTTAGGATTACTGGCATACAAGGGATCAGATTTTTTTAATTTATGAACATAATCTAGCATCTCCTGAACTTGCTGTTCAGTAAGTTCTGGATTGCGGTCTTTTATCTTTACTCTCATTGCTTCTGTTGGAGTACTGAGCCACATCCGTTTAAAATCCGCGTCGGAATATTTTTTAAACTGCGGATCATCCACCAACTCCTGCTGCTCGGCCTTAGTCTTCTTTTTCATTCTTTCCTCTGCCAGTTTCCATGTCTCTAGACGAAATTTGTAGTCGAAATCAGCTGGGTGAGGTAATAAAATTACATGACCACTTAATATCCAGGGCGATATTTGGAGTATGAAAAACAACCACTTAACAGTATCCGCAACGTAATCTTCGGGATGTACTAAAGGATTATATTCTTCAACAATAGTCCATGGATTAAGAAACGGATTCATGACCAATATTTCATCGCAGTATAGGGAATATCGAACAACGCTATCCAGGACGGATTCCGGTCTCATCCAACCAAGATACAAACTCCGAAGCTTATTTTCGGGCTTGGGATAAAGCGTTTTTATATCTGTATCATATGGCCATAACCAAGTGATCAATCTATACAATTCTTTAACGTGGTCGCGGGTAATTCCATCCTTAATTTCTAGCCAATTCTTTTTACTGTTTATAGAAAAAATGCTGACAATACCCTCAATTAAACGGGTATTACGTTCATAAAGAGACAAGCTATTAGCGTCACCCCCGAAGACGATTCCCGATGCTGGATGAAAATAACGACGCGGAGGAGTATTGAGAGATTCACTGCCCATGTTTAGATGACAATCTTTATATTTTAAAGGTCTACCATTAGGCTTAAGCCTTCCGCATGGACGGGGATCGTTTCTGCCTATTTTGTTACTCTTTTCCCCTTTCATAACCCCTTATGGACTTGAACCTTGACGATACGTAAATACTGCTTCGTTTAGGGCCCTCGGTCAGTCTCACAACACTGTGCGCGGGACAGGACTTGAACCTGCACGCCCTTGCGGGCACAGCCACCTCAAGGCTGCGTGTCTGCCAATTTCACCACCCGCGCGTAATTTTATAGGGTGCTCTTGAATACCTTACCCTTATGCCGGCGTATTGTATCTAATGTTTTCTCTATTTTCAAGCGCTTTCTTGTTAGATATGGTGCTGAATCTGAGGTGTAGAGAAAGGTGATTAATCGTAACGCTTTGTATTTGGAAAATCTAAGTTGGTAATAATTATTCTTTCCCTCTCGCTTTTTGCTGATAGAGATGTATCCGCGAATACCAGCTAGCCGCTCTATTGTCGCGCTCAACCAATGAATAAATGAGTAACTACCTGATGCAAAACAAAGATAGAACATGAGACTAGATTTCCATCGAGGATCTAAATACGAATATGAGCAGCCATCACCATCGAAGCAACCGCGAGCAAAATTAAAGAAAAATTTATCGGGTATTTTTAACGCACCAAGCGTAAGTGATTTTGCCGGAGTTAATCCGATTGATATTAAAAATTTATAGAACAGCTGGCTACTGATCTGAATACGATATGTGACCACACCAGTACCAGAAACAGTCTTACCATGTACGACTTTTATATTGAGACATTTAGCGAGATTTTGAAGCTGTTCTATTTCCTTAGAAACAAAAATGATATGCCTACCATCGCGAGAAAGACAACCGTCTGTTGTAATGAGACCTAGAGCATACGCTAAATTAGCAGACCAGATTGTAGATATAGTGTTTTTAGGTTTCGGTCCGCGCTTCCTCATCCGCCAAATATAGCAGACAGAGATAAAGAAAAAATAAAGGAGTGTCTTTTAAGAAGCGGCTACGGCTTGCGCTTCAGGAGCAGAAGCTTGGGGAGCGGAAGCTTCGGCGGGAGCAGCTGGCTCGGCCACAACTTCAGGAGTGCGAATTTGCTGGACGCGGCGCATCTCGCGGCTGATTTCCTTCGCGGCCTTTTTGCGAATGTGATAGAGCTTAGCTTGGCGAACCTTAGCGCGGCGGATGATTTCAATTTTTTCGATAGAGGGCGAATAGAGTGGGAAGATTTTTTCTACGCCGATGCCGCTCGTTACTTTGCGAACGGTAAAGGTCGCGCCGGCTTCGGTGCCATGCTTGCGAGCAAGCACCAGCCCTTCGAATGCCTGCGAGCGGATTTTGCCGCCTTCGAGAATTTTTTGAGAAACTTTAACAGTGTCACCGGCGCGAAGATCGATTTTCTTGCGTTGCTCAACATTAACCGGCGGCAATTTCAAAACGGCCGGTCCGGCGTCTTTGTCTCCTTTTTTTGCTTTTGGTGCTGCTCCAGCCATTGGTTTAGTGGGAGTAATCTATCACGCATCCGCGATTTTCGCAATAGCCGCCTGAAAATCGGCCGGGTACGGCGCCTGGGCAGCGATTTCTTGCCCGGCGGCGTCGGTAAAACGAATCGACCGCGCATGAAGCGCCAGTCGATCGAAACCAAGCAACGGCTGATGATTGGGAGCATATAGCGCGTCGCACACCACCGGATGATTAATGGCTTTGAGGTGCACGCGGATTTGATGGGTGCGGCCAGTGTGCGGCTCGAGCTCAAGGAAGGTCGCTTCGGCGCCGAGGCGGCCGCGCACGTGGTAATCGGTCACCGCCGGGCGAGCTTGACCGCGCGCACCGCGTTGCGCCGACCAGCGGCGAAAGTCAGAACGCGAGCGTGCAATAGGTCGATCAATCCGCCCCTCCTCATCCTTTACGCGCCCATAGACGAATGCGTCGTAGTGCTTCTCCACCTCGCGTCCAGCAAAACGCTCTTTTAAATAGGAGAAAGCGGCGGGCGTTTTTGCCACCACGAGCACGCCCGACGTGTCGCGATCGAGCCGATGCACAATGCCCGGCCGCGCCACCACCTCACCGTTGGCCAAACGCTGCGGCTCCCCTACCTCGCTAAGCGCCGGATATTTTTCCGCCAGCCAATCAGAAAGCGCCGGCTCAGTGGCATGACCATCGGGATGCACCAAAAGCCCCGCCGGCTTATTGACGATCAGGTACTCGTTATTTTCAAAAAGAATAGGGATGTTCATGGCGCGCAAAAAATTTATAAAAATTCACAAAATTACAAAACCGCAAAATCGGAAAACCGCTCGTCATCGGGACCGATTGGCCCCCAATTTGCATCGACGCTTTCCACCGCCGCTTCCGCCGGCCCGCTCGAAATTTTCGCCAAAAATTCTCGCAGTTTTTCCTCCTCGCCCTGCGCCACCACCTCCACCACGCCTTCAGGAAGATTTTTCGCAAAACCAGTCACCCGCAAACGGCGCGCCTCCTCTTGCGCGAAAGCTCGGAAAAAAACGCCCTGCACCTCGCCGTACACTTTACAGTAAAGTTCTTTCATACAGTCGGGATAGTAGCATAAAAAATTGCTGAAGAAAAAAAGCAATAAAAAAAACGGCCTGGCCATCGAACCTTCTTGGAAAGTGAACGATACCAAGCCGTCAGGAGCTCCCGCTATCTTTTCATTCCCAATTCCGAGGAATGATTGACAATCCGAGCACTCGTGAGTAATTCAATCGGAAAGTCGTTCCGCGGAATACCGAGCTCGCCGAGAAGCCCAAATTCCCAACTCGCACCATGCGAGCTTTGCCAATCGGGAAGGAAAAGCGTTTTCTGCACCTTACCTGATGCAAAAATTGGCCGGTAAAATTCTTCGAGAATTTCTTGACGATACACCTTCTGACCGGGCGCCCAGTTTAGAATACGTACCATCCCATCCTGAAAAGGTAGTTGATTGAAAACATAGAAACCATTTTCGCCCGCCACTGTAATAGCGTATTCGAATAAAGCCATGTTGTCGCGGAGGTTACCGAGACCGCCCGTAGTCATAGGACCACAGATCTGAGTGATTTCTCTATTATCACTCGACACAGACATACGATCGAGAACAACGAGAGCTATGTCCGCTAATTCTGATATCTTGCCTGCCTCTTTCAGGCGCCTTTTTTCCTCAGGTGTCCAGTATTCTTCCATACATAATCTCCTTATAAAAGAACCTTCAGTAAAAGTACTGCACTATTGAGTACTTGTAAAGATATTGAATACTAAACGAACCAGGGTGGGCCCCAGTTCCGAAATCACTTATGGGTAGAAATTAAAAACGTTGAGAAATAAGGATGGAAAGTTGATGTGGGCGATGAGGGACTCGAACCCCCGACCTTTCCGGTGTAAACGGATTGCTCTACCAACTGAGCTAATCGCCCGTACGTAGTTTAATAAACTACGACATTATAGAGACAGCTAGAGCAGTATACGCTGTTTGCGTTACTGTTTCAAATAAAAAGAAAGCCGATCATAGCTGATCGGCTGAGCGTAAAAACATCGTGCTTCTGGCTTTGGGTCTGCCGTTTCTCCAACAGACCCGACCTTGAAATGGTTTCTGTGGGGTACCCGAACATCGAGGACATTCCCCCAGAAACTCAAGGATCCCAACTGTGGCTCCCCCTTCAAAAGCCTTCTCAAAGGCCTTCCATTCATCTGAGGACATCAGACCTTGAAAAGTGTCTTGGGATACGCTATGCATCCCACGGGGACACTTCACAAAAAAATTGACATGGGACATCCTCCTCTCAGAAAGGATAAATATTCTTCCTTTCCAATTAGTGAAGGTGCCAACACAAGAACCACAACGAGTCTCAAAATCAATTTGAGCTCCGGAATTGCCCTCCTCCAACTTTGCCTGAAGTCGTTGCGATACCGTAGCCGGCAAAATCGCAAAAAACTCCTGCCTTGTGACAGAACGTTCTCCACACCACTTGCAATTGAAAATAAAACTTTCCAAAATTACCTCCTTTCAAAAGGAATTGGAATCTTTGTATATAATAACACACTTTTTAAAAAAAGCAACTATATTCTCCTGCGCGCATTATTTTTAAGAGCACGAGCTATATTACTAGCCACTAATTCAATTTCATGTGGTGGTATTTTCTGAAAAGACCCCTCTTCATCAACATCATGAAAAGTAAAAATAAAATCTGCTTTATCTTCCGTTAATCTTTGATTTTCGAGCTTCTCGTCATTTTTTGTAATATCAAGTGTAAGCATAGTACCATTCCACTCCATAAACCCATCAATACCATACACCGTATCTAAAGGAGTATCAGCAGATGTATAAAAAGCAAGTTTACGATAATCTTCAAGACCAAGATCCTCAGCAACAAGATAATGTAGATCTATCGGAACAGTACTCTCAACAACAACATCTTTTCCTAAATTTCCCAAACCACGTCTTTCCGTAAAAGATATTTTACCGGGCTCTGTAGGGTTCCAAGGTTGGTGTTTTTTTACCCAGCTCAACAAAAGTTGCTTTTTTTGTGAAATATCTCTAGTTTCAAACCATCCACTGATTGGTTGTTTTTTAGCCCATTCATCAAGCCTCTTAAAAGCTTCTTGCTTATCTTGCTTACGTATTTCAATCCACTGCTTTCCATTCCAAGCGCAATCTACATCTGCAAAAACTTGTTTTTCTAAACGTTTACCCGCTGATAACGATTCCGATTGATCACTTTCTATGGACTGTGGTGTCTCAAGATTATTCATAATAGAAATTATATCATAGTATGCTGTAGTGCCTCCGGTAGGAATCGAACCCACATAACCGGCTTAGAAGTCCGGTGTTCTATCCATTGAACTACGGAGGCGATGCGTTTAGCGTTTAGCGCGTAGCCATTGTGACACGTCTACTGGGACGGGTCAACAACCGGAGAGGGGGTATTTTGACCAGACACCAGAGCCGCTAGGGCGGCCGCTCGATTAGTATATATCTGAGCAGTGTTCGTGAGTTCGGTTTCACTAATAAGAGGAGTCGATGCTTGACTTTGCGATGCCGCTGACACAAGCGTCCCCGCTTGTAATTTTTGTGAAATAGAAAAATCATAAAGCGCGACAATGATGAGCGCGATACCAAACAAAATACTCAAACAGAGCCACACCTTGTATGGATCTCGAACAATATCAATGTCTTTGCTTTTAATTTGTACGCGAGAGAGTATTTTAGAAAATGATGGTGAAAATTTCATAGTGTTAGTATACGCTATCATTGTGATAAATCTCCTGGGGCTATGTTTTTAAGTACTGAAAGAGAGAGTGTGCCGGTCCAAAATGATTGGGGTTTTTGTCCGGCCGAAGAACCTGGCCCAGAAAACACCGATTGACTGAGCACGATATTGTTCAAACGAACCTTGTACGGCAAGGTTTCCAACATCGAAATAAATGTGTACACCTGATTCCATGATCCTTGCGCGGAAAGCGAAAGAGTAAGGGTATCAAAGTTTGCAGTGGGAGCTTCTGCAGAAATCGTAGCGGCTGATGATATGCTTACGTTTTGCACTTGCAAGCCCACTGGCACACGCTTTGCTAATGCTTCTATCATACTGATAAACGACACGGAGTCGTTAGCGGGTACAATTCGGGAAAGGAGTGTTGCGGCCGTTGAACTTGCCGTGCTTAAAAATGACGCGAGTGACTGATCCTGCTGTTGCATACTTTGACTCTCTTGTTGCTTTGCGAGCGCTTGGCTTATTATGGTTGCTTCACCAACAATTTTTCCATACAACACATACCACGCCCCCATACCCCCGAGGGCAACGATGAGCAGAATGATAAAAAAAGTTTTTGTACGCATAGAGGTAATTATGACGCAATAATAGTGATGGTAAAGGGAACATTAGTGTCAGCCGCATAATCAGAAATAGGAATCGTGACACTTGAAATGCTTGGTTCCCCCTTCAGGATATTTATAAAAGAAGCGAGACTATCGCGGGTAGTCGCAACACCGGTTAGCTCTAGAGTAATTGTTTTTGTATTTTTTGCAGAACTAAGAGCATAGGTAATATTCGTAATACTAATACTTGAAGTTTTATCCCTACTGATAATGGGCATAATATCAGTAAAAAGCATTGACGCTGGTGAGGTGCTATTAAGTGCTTTTAGCGTGATTGAAAGTGTTGTGGTTTCAGCAATAAGATTAGAGTGTAAATCGTTTTTCTTTTCTAACGCTTGAGTTTGACTGGTAACCGCGTTGGCCTGCGACACCGAGGCAATATATACCGGCCCCAAAAGAATAACACCAATGATGATAATAGCGTCAATAAAAATCAACAGAGCCACCACCACTCGCCAACGGTACTCGCGACTAAAACGTACTTTGTATGCTTCGGGTAAAAGATTGATCATAAAATTTAAAACGCGAGCGCGAGGCCGAGTGCTGGCGCGTAATCGAGTGACTCGCGATACGTCATCGGCGGCACCATTGTTTCAAGTGATTGAATATTTTGCCACACGTTAGCAATCCGGACTGGTAATTCAAATGAGCGAGAGAGATAATCATTTAGTCCTAGAAGTGCATCGCCTCCTGTTAACGCAATGTCGCTAATTGAATGACTCACCGGATCACCGTGGCTTTCCCAATAGGTTAGCAATCGCCCTACTTCATCACGAATAACTGATGCAGCGTTGATGAGCGAGAAGAAAAGCTCGTCGCGCTCACGATTTTCTTTTCCTTTGCGAATATTTTCCGCCTCAGTCGCATCAACAGAAAAACTTTTTGCTATAGACTGCGCAATTGCCTGACTACCGATAGCGAGGGTTGAGGAAAATCTAATAGTACTTGAAGCGACAATGGCAAATACTGTTTTTGTATCACGAACCGTTACCACAATGTGCGCACTAGGTTCAGGAATCCGAGAAGGTGTAGGAATAGCTACTCGTGCGACCGCTTGAGATTCAACTTGTAAAGAAAGTGGTACGAGCCCTGCTCCCATTACTACATCCATATAACTTTGCACCACTTTTGTATGCGTTACCGCAACTCCCACCCGAAGTGGTTGACCAGAAACCGGCGGGGCAATGAAGTAATAATCAAAAATGGCATCAGCAAGTTTAACGGGAACGTTTTCCTCGATTTTAAAAGTAAGCGCACTGCGAACATCCTTAACCTCCATCGCTGGCAATTCAATATTAAATAAGTAAGCTTTTTCTTCAGGTAAAGAGACATTTACATAATGAAGATTGTGCTTTTGACGAAGAACTTTTAAAACACTTATAACCGAGTCTTTGTTTTTTATAAACCCCTCTTCGATAGCGCCGTTAGGAAGCGGCATTTCTCCGAACACGGTCAGTTCGAGACCGTGCCGACCAGCGCCAAGACCAGCAAAGCGTATTACCTTATCAGAAATATCAAGACCGACCGCCGGCATAGTCAAAAACTTTGGCGGTGGAAAGAGTCTAAAGAACAGGCTATTACGACCAGTCTGAGCACGTAACATGTTTATAAGTATAACAAATTTGCCTACGTATTAAACTGTGCGCAAGCGATCGAGATAGCTTTGGAGGATGAGTGCAGCCGCTGAAGCATCAATAAGTGAGTGATCACCTTGAATACGTTGTGCTTGCTGAGTTGTTAAAAATTCTGGCTCAAAAACAATGCGCGCCGTGTCGGTGAGTTCTTTTGCTAAAAATTCTGCACACATTCGCGCTTTTTTCATAACTGGATTGTCCACACCTTGAAAATCCTTCGACTCACCAATAACGATTGTGTTTATAGTATGTTTCCGCGCAAGCTCGGCAATCTTGTGAGCAATCGTTTCAGGTGTCTCATGGGCAATCCAAAGCACGGTAAGCGGGGTTGCTATATTACTCGGCTCGTGTGCTATGGCGACACCGACTCGCTTTGTACCGTAATCAATTCCAAGAAAATGCATAGTATTAGTAGAGATATAATGTTATTTGTTTAGCAACCTCGCCAATTTGCATCATCGACGGATTAGTCATGAACACAACCAACTTCCTAGAAATTATTATTATACCAAGCGGATGGGGTGAGATTCGAACTCACGGAGCCCTTTCGGACTCGCCAGTTTTCAAGACTGGTGCCTTAAACCACTCAGCCACCCATCCAAGGCCCTCAGCCTAACAAAAAAACGAGCATAAGAACAGTGGAAGCCATATAAATATAGTATACTATCACTATGGAATATGAAATTATCCAGTGGGATGCGCCAGAATATTATCACCAGCCACGAAGCGCTGACTGGTTCTGGTCCTATGGAATTATAGTTATTTCGGTAGCCGTCCTCTCTGTACTTTTCAGCAATGTTCTCTTCGCGATTTTTATTATTCTCATCGGCATCTTAGCTGGTTACTACGCCGCCCGCACACCCGACATTATTCATTGTGAACTCCAACCACTCGGTATTCTGGCAGGAACAATGTTTTATGACTATAACGACATAAAATCGTTTTGGGTTGATGATAATCACCCACACACTAAAATAGTATTACTATCGAAAAAGATTCTTTCGACCCATATTATTATTCCCGTTGACGACGCTACACATCCTATTGAAATAATCGAATATCTACTTCCCCATATTCCACAAGTGAAGGGAGAAGAAACGTTTCTCCATAAACTTATGGAACAAATTGGTTTATAGACAAACGCCTTTTTTTCTTGTATCTTTGAGGCTGCCGCGTCGTTTTTTCGTCCCCATAGTTTAATGGATAGAACGCGAGATTGCGGATCTCGTAATGCAGGTTCGATTCCTGCTGGGGGCACCCAAAAAGTACAAAGGTCAGTTTCAGGAAAATTTTTTCGCGCTTCGCGCAGCGGTGAGCGTAAAAAACTCAGCGCGGTCAACTTCAGGAATTTCAAGCTCCTTGCCTGAACGCGGTGGCCAGTCGATAAAGCAGGTATTACTTCTAAGTTGTGTAGGATCACAGTCACCAGCAAAAGCCCAGGCATGAAGAATTTTTCCAGTCTTATTATTTTTTACTGAACCAAGTGTAGTGAATGTGCCAGTAGGTATAAAACCTGTCTCCTCTTGAAATTCACGCTGTGCTACCCCAAGAAGATCGATTTCGCCTTCTTTAATTTCACCCTTAGGAATACTCCAGACACCAGCATCTTTATGTTTCCAAAAGGGGCCACCAGGATGAACAAGTAATATTTCAACATTTCCGGCACGTGTCCGATACAAAGCAAGACCTGCGCTTATTTTAGAAAGCATATAAAATTATAGGGAAGAAAAATAAAATCGCCACCCCTCATTTCGAGAATGGTGGCGAAAGGATTACAAGATATCAAGACCGACGTTGTCGTATTGCCCTGTCGAGTTGTCGCTTAGCAACAGGGGTAATTATGGGAGCGGTAAAATAAGGTGGTCGTGTTTTTTCCCAGTCTCGTTGTTGCTTTTCAAGAATTCTTTCCTTGATTTTTTTCTCCAAACTTGGTTGACCGGGAGGATGATGAAAAACGACACAGCATCGAGAATTGTTACAATAGAATACGACATCAATATGTAACCGAGGAGGTGAAGCACGGGGCCCTATGAAGCCGTCCCATTTTTCTTCAGCGATTGTGGTATCGGCCACAATCAGACCCTTTTTACAGTGAGGACACGGAACGTTAGTAGCATACGTAGGCATAAAAACTCCTTTCTATTTTCAAGCAAACTCTTGCTCAACTATATACAATTATAATTCGCCAATCAACTGAAATATAGTAGTATAGGTGCATGAAAAATATTTTTGGTATTGTGGGCAGTTTTCGCAAAGGATCATTGAACGGCATGCTGATGGCTGCCATTAAAGAACGTGCGGAAGCAAAAGGCTTGCAATTAGAGATAGCTGATTTTAAAGATGTGCCCCTTTTTAATCAGGATTTGCTCGCCAATTATCCTACTGCCGTAACTGTGGTTAAAAATAAAATTAAATCGGCTGACGCGGTCATTATTGCTACACCAGAATATAATCGCTCGGTACCCGGTGTTTTAAAAAATTTAATTGATTGGACATCACGACCCAAAGACGACAATGTGTGGAATGGAAAATTAGTAGCAACCGTAGGCGCTACCAATGGCATAACCGGCACTATAGCAGCTCAGTATGTTCTGAAACAATCACTACTTTGTATGAATGTTCGCGTGGTAGGAAACCCGGAATTTTATCTTGGTATGGCACAAGAAAAATTTGACGAGAACGGCACACTTATCGACGAGATAACTAAAAAGAAAATAGACGAGCTATTATCTACTCTTGCGACAAGCAGAATATTGTAATAGTGATATACTTACCTTTGGTGTCACAATACCTTTAGAAAGGAGGTGTTATATGTATAGACCGGTGACACGTATATCTTTAAACTTAAAAGAGATGGCTCGTGTGCATAAACTTTTAAAAGCACAAGCTAAAGTCTTTTGGGTTTTAAAAGAATCCTTTAAGCAACAAGTTAAGGACGACTGTCGCAAACACAACAGACACTATCGCGGCTTAATTGATTGGCCTGAAAAACTCCTCGTATGGAGGAAACAACACAAGAAGGAGTTATTTAGACTAGCAAAACGCCTTATTCAGGAATGCGGTTTGTTGTGTCCACGAGCTGCTCGCAGTATCAGAGTGGCATCAAAAATGCGACGAAAAATTAGTCCGTGAATACGTGGAGCGCGGCACGGACTTTTTGTAATGTAAATTTAGCTACGTGATTTTTTAACGAGCTTGGAGAGGCGAGATTTTTTTCGAGCGGCGGTGTTCTTTTTTATGAGATCGTTTTTTGCTGCTTTATCAATTGCCTTGTAGGCTTCGCTCAAAAGCTTCACTGCCTCAGCGGTGTTTTTATCAGTGACAAATTTTTTGACGCGCTTGATAACATCAAGCATCGCTTCTTTACGATGCAGATTAACGACGCGACGGCGGCGCGACACGCGCAACGCTTTCTTTGCTGATGATGTGATTGCCATAATGCGCTTAGTATACCGAATGCTGGCGAAAAAGCAATGCGCGGCGTATTATAGAGCGTAATGATAGCCCTCATTACCGGTAAAGTTGTCGACGGCGATGCGCGCTCACTTATTGTTGACGTTGGCGGTGTCGGCTATAAAATATTCACCACAGCCGGTATGCTCGAGCGAGAGCGTGGCCAAATAGCAACATTTTGGACCTATCTCGCCGTGCGCGACGACGCTCTAGATTTATACGGTTTTGGTGAAAAAACTGAGCGGGAGATGTTTGAGCTACTGCTCGGCGTTTCTGGCATCGGTCCAAAAACGGCACTCGCAATTTTAAACGCTGCAAACCCAGCCACTATTAAAAAAGCGGTCGCGGGCGACGATCCGGCATATCTCCACAAAGTTTCTGGCATTAGTCGCAAGCATGCTGAAAAAATTGTTTTGGACTTGAAGGATAAGTTTTTGGGCCTTGACGATGTTGACGCGCCCGAAGCCCTGGAGGCATCGGATGCCCTGGAAGCGCTCACTGCATTGGGCTACGCCGAGCGTGATGCGCGTGAAGCATTGAAGAAAGTACCTGCGGATGTGGGTGATGTCGCCGAGCGCATTCGCGCGGCGCTAAAAATGCTCAGTAAAAATACAACAAAAAAATAATTTTATGGAAACTTTTTTGCGAACTGTAAAAAAATTTATACCGCGCCGGTTGTTTAATGCCGCCGCACCGATATATCATTATTTCCTTGCACTTGGTGGCGCTCTACTCTATCACTTCCCTGCTCGCGAACTTAAGGTGGTTGCCATCACTGGCACCAAAGGAAAATCCAGCACTGCTGAAATTTTAAATGCCATCTTAGAAGCGACGGGAAAGAAAACGGCGCTTGCCGGCACTATTCGCTTTAAAATTGACGATACTACCCGGCCCAATCTTTATAAAATGACAATGCCTGGTCGCTTTTTTGTACAACGCTTTTTGCGTCAAGCAGTTGCTGCAGGCTGCGAATACGCTATTCTCGAAATGACGTCCGAGGCCGCGCGCCAGTATCGTCACCTCTTCATTGATTTTGATGCCCTCATTTTTCTCAACATTTCCCCCGAGCACATTGAATCACACGGTAGCTTCGAAAAATATTTGGCAGCAAAACTTCGACTCGCCACGGCTTTAGAGCATTCGTCTAAGAAGCAAAAAATTTTGGTGACTAATGCTGACGACAAAGAGAGTAAAAAATTTGAGGACGCGGCGCCGAGTGCCGAGGTACGACATTTTACCCTCGCCGATGCCGAGCCATATTCATTTGATCATTTTGGTCTCTATTTCACCTTGAACGGTAAAAATATCCGTTCACATTTGCAGGGGGTTTTTAATATCAGCAATATTTTGGCGGCAATTGCATACGCAACGACCCAAGGTGTGATTACTCAAGATGTAGAGCGAGGCTTAGCTACACTTTCCACTATTGTCGGCCGGGTGCAAAAAATCACCCTGCCAGAAGGACATCTGCTTGCCAAACGACAAACATTTACGGTAGTCGTAGACTATGCTCACACTGCTGATTCTCTCGAAAAAGTGTATGGAGTTTTCAAAGACAGTCGAAAAATCTGCGTGCTTGGCAATACCGGTGGCGGTCGCGATCGCTGGAAACGTCCCGAAATGGCGAAAATCGCCAACGACAATTGCTGGCGCATTATTCTTACCAATGAAGATCCTTACGACGAAGACCCGCAAGCTATTATCAACGAGATGTTGCCTGGCATCACCACCACTCCTCATGAAGTTATTATGGATCGCCGCCAAGCGATTCATCAGGCTCTTGCGATGGCCCAGCCGAACGATACCGTGCTCATCACGGGCAAAGGCACCGATCCATATATTATGGGTCCGAACGGCAGCAAAATTCCTTGGAGTGACGCGACTGTGGCTCGCGAAGAATTAGAAAATGTTTTGAGCGCATAATGCCTGAATTACCTGAAGTTCAAACAACAGTCGATGGTTTGAATGCTCTCGTGCGCGGCAAAAAAATTGTCGAGGTGTGGACTGACTATCGCAGCTCCTTTCATGCCACCAAAGAAAATATTAAAAATCCGCGCTATTTTGCTCGGTTTAGAAACGCTGTTCGCGGTGCGAAAATTCTTGGTGCCGAGCGCCGTGGTAAAAATGTACTCATTCATTTACAGCGTGGCCACACAATATTAATTCATATGAAGATGACGGGACATCTCATGGTGGGTACCTATGTATTTAGTGCGAAAGAAAAAATATGGCGGCCAAAAATTTCGCGCGGGCCGCTTACCGATCCGTTCAATCGTTATATTCACCTTGTCTTTACGCTTTCCAATAAAAAACATTTGGTTTTTTCTGACCTGCGAAAATTTGCCACGGTCTATCTTTTTAAAACTGCTGATGCGAGTACGCTCGACGATCTCTCTCATCTTGGTCCTGAGCCGCTTGCTCACGATTTTACATTTCAGAAAATGTGCGAGCGCCTGGCCCGGCGACCCCAAGGAAAAATTAAACAGGTATTAATGGATCAGGAAATTATTGCTGGCATCGGCAATATTTATTCCGACGAAATGCTCTGGATTGCCGGTATCCATCCCTTGGCAAGGGTTGGTAAAATTCCGCCAGCTGTGCTCAAAAAACTTTACGCGGCAATGCGTGACGTACTACGTAAGGGCATTGATTTCGGGGGCGACTCTGATTCTGATTATCGCAATATTTACGGTAAGCCCGGAAAATTTCAAAGTACGCATAATGCTTATCGTCGCACCGGCAAGCCCTGTCCGCGCCGCGGCTGCCCCGGCACCATCCGCCGCCTCGCCCTCGCCGGCCGCGGCGCTCACTTCTGCGACACTCACCAAAAACTTTTTTAATAAAGCTTTAAGAAAAGTTTACGAGAATTTTAACACCGACTCGCTAGACTATACGCTTCCAATGTCTTTTGTCAGACATTGGGACGCCGGCGTCGGTGGTTTCCGAGGATCCGCACTGCTAAGCAGATCCTGAGGGTTCAATCCCCTCCGCCGGCTTCACCGCAGCACATAATTTATTACAGGGGAAGTTGTATTATTAGATACATTAATATACACTTACTTTAAGCTTAGCAGTGCAGATCGGAACCACTGAAAGTGATCAATCAAAAACCTCGCAATGAATGCGGGGTTTTTGATTATATATTTACTCTGCGTACAGTATTTTAAATATTCAAAATCCTAAACAGCGCCACGCCTAGTGCCACCGACACATTGAGCGACTCTTTGCTGCCACGCATCGGAATTTCAGCAACCACATCACACTGCTGTAAAATTCTCCGCGGCAACCCCGCCACTTCATTACCAACAATAAAAAGTGTCGGACCTTTCAACAAAGTAATCTTTTTATAGTCCAGAGCTTTTTTATCTTGTTCAATAGCGACAATTCGCCCACCATCTTTTTTAAAATCGCCGAGAAATTTCGCCGCGTTAGCCACCTGCTCCCACGTCACACTTTTCTCCGCACCGAGCGCCGTTTTAATAATTTCTTTAACCGGCCGGCCGAAACGATCCACCGGCGCCGGCGTCGTGCCACTCAAAAAAACCTTCGCGACACCCGCCGCGTCAGCGGTACGAAACATCGCCCCCACGTTATGGGCGCTGCGAATATCGTGCAGTAAAAGAAAAATTGACGCCTTTTTCATGGCCCCATCCTACTCCGCCATAGACTTTTTGCAATTTTCTGGTATATTTTTGAAACACCGCGGACTCTTTTAGAGAACGGCGGCCGACCCGCCCATAGCTCAGTTGGTAGAGCACCTGCCTTTTAAGCAGAGGGTCGCAGGTTCGAATCCTGCTGGGCGGACCATCTTTACTTTTTATAAAAAAGTATTACAGTGCAATCTGGTTTGTTCTTTGTTTTTAAAGGAGTAGTAACATGACACACCTGATTGACAGCACCAAGTCATGGAAAATACGCTGGGTAAACTTATGGCATGCGACACCCGCTCGTACCCGGAGTGAATATTGGTGGCGATGTTTAATCGCCTATACAATTCAACCGCCAACTATAGCGCTCTGGATAGCTCTCGTGGTAACTACCAGAGCATTGTGCGCTTTTTTCTCGCTTATTGTGGCTAGGCGGGGCATACAATTTACAGCGATCATGCACCCATTCTCCTGTAGCACGCTTGATGTTGTAGATCTGTCAGACACATACAAGTATTGGTCGTGGAAAAACTGTTTCTTAATGACCGACACAAAAGGCGAGGATAGGGAGTTTAGTCCTTTTACCCTTGTATTTTTTCCAGCTTATTGGTTGCCAATATGTATCACTTCCCTTGCGTACGGATTAAAAGGGGGCTGGGAAGCAGCAATGTGGAGTTTTTTTACTTTAGTAGGAATATCTCTCGTCGTCCTCATTATCGTTCTAATAGTCTTCTTCCATCTAGATAACTAAACTGGTCTAAAAACGTTTGAGCCTTCTTGTAAGAATATTACAAGGGGGCTTTTTTATAGATACTTGCCATTTTAATGTAGTAGAGTAGGATACCTACAGACGTACTTTTAAAAGGAGTAATATTATGTCAACAACACCTCATCAATGGAAAAAAGCTGGGAATTTCCAGCCGTTTTACGATCCAACTCAGCAACCACCAACACCGCTTATTGATGTTTCTTCTGTATTTCCTGAATTCTCAAAACGCAATATCACCATACTGGCAAAGCTGCCCCTCCACGGCAACATTAAGTTTTGGCCGGTCTGGAATATGCTCACGCGTGCTCAAGAGCAAAAAAAATTAGATGGTATTCATACCATATGTTGCGCAAGCTCGGGTAATACTGTTGCGGCACTGGCTACCCTAGCTAAATTTTTTGGCATTGAACACGTCGTTGCGGTTGTGTCAGAAGACATTGCTCCAGGCAAACTTCAAATTCTTCACATTCTGGGTGCAACAGTTACATATGCTAAAAAAGGTGGAGCTAATGCACTTGCTCGAGAATTAGGAGAGCAGCCTGGTTGGTGGGATATAGATCAGTACACCAATCGTCACAATTGGGAAGCATTTGAAAAATGGTTGGCACCAGAAGTTTGGCAACAAACTGACGGCCAGTTAACTGTTTTTTGCGCCACGTTGGGAACAACAGGAACTCTATTGGGTTCTAAAAATTTTTTTCAAACGGTTACGCAACCACCCCAACTCGTGGGCGCAATATGTGATTCAAATGGCAATGTTCCTGGTGCACGCAACGTAAAAAAGCTTATGGCGATTGGGTTTGATTGCTCGAAAGCCCCGTTTCCCATTGAACACGACATTTCCGCACCTCATGCATTTAGTATGAGCGCCCTACTCAATCGACATGGTATACCAGTTGGTCCCACATCGGGGTTAGCTTGCTATGCGCTTCTTCGTTTTCTTAAAAAGGCTGAACGCACAAACGAGCTCGACACATATCGAAACAAGGAAGACAATATCGTGGCGGTGTTTATTTGTCCAGATTCACATCTTCCCTATCTAGACAAATATACTACCCATCTACCCGACTATGAACCGGTAGAGGATCTGCTAAACTTTTAAACAAAAGCGCGAATCAGTTGAACTGACTCGCGCTTTTTCTTTGGAAAAATTCTCCTTATTAAAGTTCCTGGCCAAGCAGGTGTGACTCAACGCTCGTGACGTTGTTTTTTCCGTCAACAAATACCGCTTTGGCGATGAACGCCGCATGTTCCTCAGCTGTCACAAACGCTTCAGCAAGAATAATCACCACGTCGCCAGGCTTAAAGTGATGCGCCGGCGGCTGACCATTGAGACAAATTTCGCCCGTTTTGCCGGGGATCACGTAGGTCTGCCAAGTGTCACCATTGCGGCCATTATTGATAATGACCATTTGATAGGGCTTAATGCCCGAGGCTTCGAGTAGGTTGCGACCGATAGTTATTGAACCTTTATAATTAGGATTAGCCTCAGTCACCGTGACATTATGCAGCTTTGCCATGCAGACGCGAATATTCATGTCGGTATTTTACGCTACCTTACGCACAATGCAAAACGGGGTCATCTCGTCGCTCTGACCGAGCGGATTGTCGCGAAATAGTTTGCCAATGAAGTCTTCGGAAATTGCGCTCGTGGATTTACCGAGCGAAAACGCGCCGCGATAGTTGGCATCGAGAATGATGACGTCACAACCGAGAGCTTGCTTAAAGCGTCGCGCGGCAGCCGAAGGTTGATTGGGCGCGAGCTTGGCCGAGTGGGCATATTCCAAAATAAGAAACGACATTGGGCAGTCGATAGACTTGGCGCGCTTGCCGCAAATGCGATAGAAGAGGCCGCGGATACCGAGCGGCCGGGTGAGCGCGGAGACAATCGCCGCAAACAAAACGCGCGGCAAACCAGCCTCTTCAATAAAAAGTTGCATGGCTATCGCCGTGCCGTGACCGAAGCCATGAAAGTCGGTAGAGCCATAATAATTACCCACATTGCGACCAAAAAATCGTGCTAATGCTGAGGGCTTAATGTCGCTCATACTCACGATGCGCTGCTGAACAATCGTAAGCGCCTTTTCACTCACATAGAGTGAGTCACCTGGTTTCAAATATGGCTTCACATACTCTTCTAAAATTGGCAGGAGGTCGGTATCGCGCATAGTGATGAGGCGAGTACGTACCGGCAAACGCTGATAGGTGACGCCATCAACATCAATGTCAATTTTTTTACCGGGATTGGCAACGAAGTCGCCCGATGGAGCACGAGCTGCCGCCGGCGCAGACAAGCCAGCACTGAAATCAACTTTCTCATCGCGAAAAAGCGCAAGCAGTTTTTCCGCCGCTTGCTGAATCGTCGAGCGATCCTGCTTCATCATCACCCGCGAACGCAAAAGCTCAGTCACTTCCATATACAAAATATGTGCCTCGTCGATGCGCGTCGCCGCAAATGCTGCTTCGGCTACCGTCGCACCCTGCTCGTCTATCACCTGCACCGCGGCACCACCACACTCATCGGGAACATACTTAATAACCAACCCCGTCTCGCTTTTCATATCTTTGTACGTCTGTGGCCTCTCGGCAATTTTTGATTTAAACATTACGTTTTATTTTATATAGTCAGTTTACTTTAGCAAAAAAACACCTATAATCAAAACGCTTATCCGACACCGCCTTAGCACACGTCACACGCTCCCATAGTTTAACGGATAGAACGCGGGCCTCCGAAGCTCGTGATGCAGGTTCAATTCCTGCTGGGAGCACCTTAAGTATTGTCCCTATATACGTTTATTAAGATTTTTTTAATAAAGAGCTACAATTCTAAAATTAATTTTTCGAGGAGCAGGTCGAGAGAGCCGAGGCCGCGGTGAGCATTGTGATAGATAGTAACTAAATTATGCGAAAGGGTGCGGAGCTCGTCGGAAGAAAAATTTTTAGCGGATGTTTTGGCTTTAGTGTAGACGAAAGGCTTAAGGTTGGCAGCGGCGGCCGAGGGAGCCGAGGCCGCCGCGAGCATTGTTTTTACTTGCCAAAACAATAGACCGTGGAGCTCTTCAGCCACAGATCCTGTTGCGCGCTGGGCAAGATACTCGGCCCAAAGCATTTTTTTATCGCGGCGGCCCAAAGCATCGGCAAGCACAAACGGCGACACATTTTTACTTACCTGTTTTGTTGCACTTGCCGGTAAAATATATTCCTGAACTTTTTCAGCTTTTTTCTCAAAAGCCTTAAGATCGGTCGCGGTCATATCCCCTTCTATAAAGATAAAAATATTTTCCGATGTGGCAAATTGCGTAAGATTGTCGATGATCCAACGCTTAAGTGGCACCGCGGCCAGAAGTGTATCGAGGATAATAATACGTCGAATGACAAAAAGCCCCTGACTAGCCACCAACTCATCGAGCATATCTGGTTTAAAATTTTCTACCGTATATCGATCAACTGAAGCATCAGGTTTTTTGGCAACGAGCGACGCAACAAGGACACGCGCTTTGGCGCGCACTTTTGCTGTATCCAAACCGTACACGAGATAAATCATAGTGCGAGCTCTGTTAACTCATCCCAATTAGGACCCGCTTTGCCATTCGCAATAATAGGAACGCCAGCCGCTTTTTCGACAGGAAGCGTTGCTTGCATGCTTCTTTTTATAATCGGCGCTACTTGAGCCACAAGGTCAGTTGGCATTTCATATATAAGTTCATCATGCACCTGCAAAAGCAAATGTACTTTTTCTAAAAGATTGCGCGTGTGCAGCTCATTATTAATAGCGATCATGGCGAGTTTAATCATATCGGCTTGTGTGCCTTGAATGGGCGCATTAATAGCCATGCGCTCGGCAGCTGCTTTAATGTAAGGCACCTTGGAATGAATGCCTTCAATGTAGCGCCGGCGACCAAACAACGTTTCAGTGTAGCCTCGCCGATCTGCTTCCGCTTTGCTGTGGTCGAGATAACTCGCCAAACCAGTAAAGGTTGCAAAATATTCGTTGTAGAAACCTTGAGCTTCCGCTCGCGTACCACCGAGCTGGGTACGAAGAGCATTAACGCCCATACCATAGAGAATGCCGAAATTAATAACTTTTGCTTTCCGACGCATTTCGTGATCAACGGCACTCGGGGCCACGTTAAAAACTTGGGCGGCCACTTCCCTGTGCACGTCGCGACCGCTTTTAAAAATTTCAATTAATCGCGTGTCACCAGAAATAATGGCGGCAACACGTAGTTCTATCTGCGAATAATCAAAACTCACCAGCTGATTACCAGAGGCCGCCACAAATGCTCGCCGAATGCGCCGACCAAGTTCGGTTTTTATGGGAATATTTTGCAGATTAGGATCTTGTGAGCTCATTCGACCAGTGGTGGTGCCTGTTTGACTAAAGGTGGTATGCAACCGACCATCAGCCGCTAGTAAATGAGGGATGTTGTCGATGTACGTTGAAAGCAGTTTTTGAAACTCTCGATATTCTAGAATGAGACCGATAATGGGGTGCTGGTCGCGCAATTTTTCTAGTTCTGATTCGCGCGTAGAGAGAGCGCCGCCTTCGGTTTTCTTTTGATGCTTCGCCCGCAAGCCCATTTTCACGAAGAGCACCTCACCGAGTTGGCGAGGTGAATTAATATTGAAACTTTCAATCGAAGGAACGGCTTCGTGCGCATAGCGTAAAATTTCTTTTTGCAGTTTTTCTAGCTCACTATGATATTCCGCGCTTAATTTTTTTAAGTAGGCGACGTCGATGGTGATGCCGCGGGTATGCATTGCGGCCAGAATGGAAATGAGGGGCTGCTCGATATCTTTCCAAACTTTTTCTAAGTTTCGCTTGGCAAGCTCAGCAAAAATAATTTTCCGAGCATCCGAAAAATTTTTTGCGCGAGAAAAACGCATAATATCAGCGAGCTCTGGATTGGTAATATTGGAATCAACCAGCCAGAGCGCTATTGCTGTTTCATGAAGAGCTACTGGATCAACTGTCTCGAGAACATCTTCTTCTTTTTTTTCGGTATGCTGCTCTGGTTCGGGATTGAGTACCGAACGCACCCGCGCAGGCAGGGTGCGAAATTCCAACTCCGCGCACAGTGCGTCAACCGCTTTAAGGTTAATAGTTTCTCGCCAGGCTTTTTGGGGTAGAGTAAATTCAATCGGCACATCACGACGAATCGTGGCGAGAATTTTGGAAAAAAGAGCCTCCTCTTCGCCGTTTTGTAAAAGACTAATGATTCTTGCGGTTATGCCAACTTTAGTGAACGCTGAAAAATTCTTTTTAGCTGCCGCTTTTTTCAGGGCGGCGTATATTTCTTCGATGGTGCCAAAATTTTGAATGAGGGTGGTTGCTGTTTTTTCACCAATGCCCTTGATACCAATAATATTATCCGATTGATCGCCGCAGAGCCCTTTGTAATCGGGAAGTAGCGTGGGACCAAATCCAAAACGTTTTGTAACGGCTTGCTCGTTATACGTAACCGTGTCTTTGATACCCTTCCGTAAGGTATACACACTCACCTGATCGCCCGTCACAAGCTGCAACGTATCCATATCACCTGAAGCAATAACAATCTGCACGTCGTGTGCGTTTTTTAGTTGTTCACAAATAGTGCCGAGAATATCGTCAGCCTCAAAGCCACCTTTTTCATACCAGGGAATTGAAAAAGCGGAGAATACGTCGCGCGACCGGGTGATTTGGGCCGCGAGCTCATTGTCGATTTTTGCCCGACCAGCTTTGTAATCTTTGTAAATTTCGTGACGATGAGTTGCTTGCGGCAAATCGTAGCACGCCACCACATATTCGGGCTTCACGTCCTCAATAATTTTAAGTAGCATGGCGATCAATCCATAGAGCGCGCCGGTTGGCTCACCTTTTGACGAAGAAAAATCGGGAAGCGCATGGTAGGCCCGATGAATAATGGCATGCGTATCAAGCAAAACGAGCTTTTTCGGGAGGTTTTTAGATTCGGCCATTCCCCAACTATAGCAGATTTTTTGCCGTTGTTATTGTTCTCGTAGTTTCATCCGCATGATTAAAAAAGAGTGTGGGTGTATTAGGAGGAAAAAGGTCACCGAGACGCTCTGGCCATTCTATAAAAATAAGAGCCGCACTATCAGCAGTAATATCGGAAAATCCAAGTGTAACAAGCTCAGTAGGCGATGCGAGGCGGTACGCATCAATATGGACAAGATGCGTAAAAATACTTTTAGCAGTAGGGGGAATAGAATATTTTTTTTCAAGAACAAACGTGGGGCTCGTCACTGGCTCGGCGATCCCCAATGCTCGCGCGACCGCCTGCACAAATGTCGTTTTTCCCGACCCGAGATCACCCGAAAGACCAATAATAGTCGCCTGAGACTGCTGGGGCAGCGTTTCAAGGAGATGTAAAAAATCCTTTGCGATGGCATCCATATCGGCCGCACAGGTACTCGTTTTAGTAAATGTCATCAGAAACGACATGCTCTATAGAATACCATGGGTCTTACGGAACTCATGTTCTGTTATAATAATGCTATGGCTGTTTTTGATGATAAAAAAGAAGAAGAAAAGTTGCTCGAGCTACGACGAAAAGAGGAGGAAGATCTGGCTCAAACGATGGCTACTCGCTACGGCATTGATTACGTTGACCTCACGATAGCCCCTATTAATGCTGACGCCCTGCGCGTTATTGACGAAAAAGACGCCCGAGCTAGTAATTCGGTGGTATTCGATATGCTTGATAGAAAGATAAAAATGGCGATGCTTAGCCCGGAAAATCCCCAGGTAAAAGTCCTGATGGAAAATCTTCAGAAAAAAGGGTATGCCATAACCCCCTACATGACATCAATAGAAAGTTTACGGAAAGTTTGGAAGCGTTACGAAGACCTATCCCATTCTTTGAAAACTCGCGGTGGAGCAATTGATATTTCGAACGAACAAATTGATGAGCTGAAAAAAAGCATCGCCCACATTGAAGACGTACAGAAGCTCATTACTAAACTCATTGGCGAAACGAAGGGCTACCGCATCTCCAATCTTTTGGAAATTATTCTTTCGGGTGCTTTGGCGCTTGGGGCGTCTGACATCCACATTGAGCCCGAAGAAAATACTGTGCAGATTCGCTATCGTCTCGATGGCGTGCTTGTTGTCGTCACAGAAATTGAATCAAAGGTGTATCAGCTGCTTTTGTCGAGAATCAAATTGCTTTCGGGTATGAAGCTGAATGTTACCGGCTCACAAGACGGCCGTTTTAGTATTATTGTCACCAATTCAGAAATTGAGATTCGCTCTTCTATTCTGCCGTCAAACTACGCCGAATCGATTGTGATGCGCGTTCTAAATCCTAATTCTATTTCTGTTCCCCTAGAAGCTCTGGGTATTCCCCCTAAATTACTGAATATTTTACTTAAGGAAATTAATAAACCAGAGGGAATGATTTTAACCACTGGTCCTACGGGGTCTGGTAAAACCACGACCCTCTACGCGTTTTTAAGAAAAGTGTACACTCCCGATATTAAAGTCATCACCATTGAAGACCCTGTGGAATACCACCTGCCGGGAATTGTGCAAACACAAACGAGTGAGGAAAAAAATTATACCTTTTTAGAAGGGCTTCGTTCAGCGCTGCGACAAGACCCCGACGTTATTATGGTCGGCGAAATCCGCGACGAAGAAACTGCGGCTATTGCGGTAAATGCCGCCCTCACTGGTCACTTAGTTTTTTCTACGCTCCACACCAACTCTGCCGCCGGCACGTTTCCTCGCCTTATCGATCTAAAAGTAAATCCGAAAATTATCACCTCGGCCCTTTCAGTGGCTATGGCCCAACGCCTGGTACGCAAACTCTGTCCAGTATGTAAAAAACCTGTGCCCTTAGAAGGCGCTACACGAACACTCATTGAGAAAATTGTTGGCAGCATTAGTGATCCGAGTGACAAACCAGCGGTGCCGACAAGTATCTTTGAACCTGTCGGCTGCGACAAATGCAACAATACTGGCTACAAGGGCCGTATTGGTCTCTATGAGGCAATTCTTCGCAGCGAAGCAATAGAAAAAGTAGTGAACGAAGACCCGAGCGACCGAGAAATTCGAGCGGCGGCGGCAGCACAAAACATTTTAACTATGCGCCAAGACGGTATAACAAAAATTATCAACGGCGTTACCTCAATCGCCGAAGTAGAGCGAGTCATTGATCTCGAGGAGGAGTGGTAATGATAAAAATATGAATACGAAATCAATTATTTGGCTGGGATTCTTTGTTGGTTCAACCGCTGGTGGTTTTCTTCCGCTTTTGTGGGGTGGTGGTTTATTTGCAATGACTATTTTTAGTGCCGTAGGCGGCATTGCGGGTATTTGGGCGGGATATAAAGTGAGTCGTTAGTAGCCAGCTTGACACTCTTAGCAAACCCTCCCCTAACCCCAAAACCTATTGCCACCCCCAGAGAAAAAGGGGTACGATACATAGTAAGAGATTCGACAGTGCTTTCCGACGAATCCACTGCGCGAATCTCTAGACAAGACTTTTAACACGCACGCTAAAAGTGAAGTGAATTCCTAAGGAGAGCGACAGTAAAGCGCCCAGAGGCGCTAACCAGCGCATCCTCGCGAAAACACCCTGAAGCCCTAAAAGGGCCTTTGTCTAGAGATTCCCGAAGTGGAAGAAAAATACTAGAATAGAGCTAGTACGATGGAAATCATTACAATGTTCTTTTGTGTTGGAACTGGCAAGTATCTTAGCACAAAATATTTTTTATGTCAACACCCCCTAGAGACGAACCCCAAAATACTGACGAAGCTACTGAAAATAATGTTTTTTTAGATGCCACCCTTCGCCCCAGTCGCTGGAATGACTATGTGGGGCAAAAAACAATTAAAAACAATCTAAAAATTTTATTGAGCGCGGCCACCGAGCGCGGCCACGTTCCCGAGCACATTCTTTTTTATGGACCACCGGGATTGGGAAAAACGACACTGGCCCATCTCATCGCTAAAGAGCTTTCGGCACAAATAAAAGTAACATCAGGACCAGCTATTGAAAAAGTTGCCGATCTCGCATCAATTCTTACTAATCTGGCCGCGGGTGACATTCTTTTTATTGATGAAATTCACCGACTCAATAAAAGTGTTGAGGAAATTCTGTATCCCGCTATGGAATCAGGCTCACTTGATATTCTTATTGGAAAGGGGCCGTCAGCGCGCACCGTGCAATTACCACTGGCGCCTTTTACCCTCATTGGAGCAACAACCCGCATTGCTCTTCTCTCTTCGCCGCTCCGCTCTCGTTTTTCTGGTGGTATTTTTCGCCTCGAATTTTACACTACCGAAGAACTTTCTGAAATCATACACCGTTCGGCTTCTATGCTTGGCATTGCCCTTGCCGCGGGTGCGGCCAGGGCAATTGCCGAGCGCAGCCGTTTTACCCCCCGCACCGCCAACCATCTTTTAAAACGAGTGCGCGATTACGCTCAAGTTGAACGGCGCCCTATTGATGAGCAGGCGGTTATCGCGGCTCTTGGTCTACTTGGTATTGATGTTATCGGCCTTACCCCTTCTGATCGTTCGGTGCTTGAAACAATTATAAAAAAATACAATGGCGGGCCAGTTGGTTTAGAAACCATCGCCACCTCTCTTTCTGAAGAAGAGGCTACTATTGAAGAATTTAATGAGCCGTATTTATTGCAAGTTGGTATGATTGAACGAACACCGCGCGGCCGCGTGGCTACCGAAATTGCCTACCGTCACCTCAACTTGAAAAAGTCGCAAAATGATTTAGGATTGTAACAACATGTCTGGACACAATAAATGGTCAAAAATTAAACGACAAAAAGGCGCCGAAGATGCGGCGCGCAGCAAGCTTTTTGGAAAGCTCGTGCGGGCTATAACGGTTGAGGCAAAAAAGGCGGGCACTAGTTCTCTCACTAAAAACACCCCCCTTTCGCCCGGCTTAGAAACTGCTATTCGCAAAGCTCGTGAAGCAAATATGCCCAATGACACCATTGAACGGGCCGTAAAAAAATCGAGCGAGGATGCGGCGATGGAATCAATTACCTACGAAGCGTATGGGCCAGGGGGTTCTGCTCTTGTTATAGAAGCCTTAACAAGCAACCGCAACAAAGCCGCCCAGGAAATTAAAGCGATTTTAGCAAAACATAATATTACACTTGCCGCACCCGGATCAGCAACCTGGGCCTTTGAAAAAAACGCCGATGGTTGGCTCGCAAAAACCCCCGTACCCGTTAGCGAAGAAGAAGGTTCAAAAATCGGCCAGCTCATTGATGAGCTCGAAAGCAACGACGAGGTGCAAGAAGTTTTTACTAATGCCGAGTAGTGATGCCTAATGAAAATTATTGCTATTGACCCAGGATATGAACGCCTTGGCGTCGCCGTTATGGAAAGTGGTCGACCAGAAACAGTTGTGTACTCGACGTGTTTTCAAACAGCAAAAAAACTTTCTCATCCGGCGCGGCTGGCGGCAGTACAAAAAGAAATACTTAGAATTATAAAAACATATTCACCCGCCGCCCTAGCAACAGAAGCACTTTTCTTCAGTAAAAACCAGAAAACCGCCCTCGCCGTTGCGGAAGTGCGAGGGGTCATACTGGCCCTAGCAGAAAGCCAAGGGCTACATATTTATGAATATTTTCCAGCACAAATCAAGATAGCTGTGACCGGCTATGGAGCAAGCGATAAAAAACAGGTGGCCCAGCTTGTTGAGAAATTAGTACGGCTACCTAAAAAGCCAAAATATGACGATGAATATGACGCTATTGCCATTGGTTTAACCTTTTTTGCCCACGAGCAACGTTTTTCCACAGCTTCTCAATAAAAGAATTGCAAATTTTTTGGGCTTTTGATACAAATGAGCCAATTACTAGTAGTAAATTTTATAACGATACATATGAGTGGAAAAAAAGGGAAAGGTTTTCTCGATGAAGAGGAAGAAAATGATATCGGATTTAGAAACCCTAAACATCATCATGATGATGAAGTGACCGAGCAAGGAGAAGACGATAAATTACTACCGCACGATGATAAGGAGGATGAATATAATAATGACGAAGAAGACGGAGAGGACGACGTCGAAAATTTTGACGATGAGGAGCAGGGGTGGCACACGTTTGATATGGACAACCCCGACGAGAGTTTATAGCGTCAGCAATTAAATTTTAGAAGCAAAAAACCTTTATTCAATGCGAATAAAGGTTTTTTTGCCGATGCGGTAGGTACCGGCAGATGTTGCAGCAAATGGATCGGTCACTTTTTGATTAGTTTCAATATTTACCACCGCCCCCTCAAGTACAAGTCGTCGCCACTGAGCTTTAGAAGGAAGAATCTTTGCAGCGATCAGCGTATCACCTAAAAGATTTACCGGGTCACCCTTAATAGTCTCTATATTTTCCGGAACACCACCGCGAGAAAAAGTTTCTATAAAATTTTTTTCCGCATTTAGCGCTTCATGATCGCCATAGTAGAGGGCTACAATCTCTCTTGCGAGTCGCATTTTACTATCTCGAGGATTTGCACCGTTTGCTAACTCTTTTTGTATAGAGGCAATTTCCTCAAGAGAAAGTTTGGTGCATAGAGTAAAATATTTTTCGATAAGATTGTCATGTAGAGCCATAATTTTTCCATACATATCGCTTGGTTCGTCAGTAATAGCAATAATATTTCCCCAACTTGACGACATTTTTCTTCCATCCGTACCCTCGAGCATTTGGGTCATGAGAATGTCTTGCTCGGGTAGCCCAAAAAACTTCTGGATAGTTCTTCCTGCTTTTAAGTTAAACAATTGGTCGGTCCCCCCGAGCTCAACGTCGGCGCGCACCGCAACAGAATCGTAGCCTTGCATAATTGGATATAGAAACTCACGAAGCGATATTTCTTGGCCCTTTTCCAAGCGATCCTGAAAATTCCTTCTGGAAATCATTTGCTGTACCGAGAATGTTTCCGCGAGC
Source organism: bacterium (assembly GCA_021785065.1). Taxonomy (GTDB): domain Bacteria; phylum Patescibacteriota; class Minisyncoccia; order Phycocordibacterales; family JAKAEA01; genus JAKAEA01. The sequence continues at coordinate 3,780 of JAJYGQ010000011.1, read as the reverse complement.
TTGCTTACTTCCTTAAAATTCAGTTTGGTGAGCCAGCGGCTGTTATACACGAACTCCACTTTTTTCATATCTAAAATCTTTCCCGCGATCGTTTTGTATCTTTTGAGGTTCTTTTTTACTTCGCTTTCAGAAAGCATGGGGCGCTTTTCTAATTTATCTGAAGGATCACCTATTTGCGCAGTAAAGTCGCCAATGACTAAAACTATCGTATGCCCCAAGTCTTGAAATTCTCGTAGTTTCCTCAACACAATCGCCCGGCCAATATGAATAGTGTCGCTTGTTGGATCAATACCAAACTTTACTCGTAATGTTCGCCCCGAGAGCAGAGCATTTTTAAGATGTTCGGCAACAAAAACCTCTTCCACACCCCGCGAAAGAAGATTGTTGATTTTTTCTGGTGATGTATCGATCTTGCTTTTCATTCACCAAACTTTATCACACTTTCGTATAGGATAGAATGTTTTATATGATAGTATATATATGATGAAGTATATGCAGTCTGATGGTAAAAAACATCGTCCGGTGTGGCGAATAATAGGGATTATTGGCGCCATTTTTTTTATCTGTGCTGGTATTTTTGCGTTGTGGGTTGCCTCCCTTAAATTACCAAGTATTTCCACTATACCCGAGCGCGCTTTAGCGAGCTCAACAAAAATTTATGACCGTAACGGTGTTTTATTGTATGACCTTAATCAAAACAGCAAACAGCAGGTTGTCGCCTTTGATCAAATATCCCCCTATCTTAGAAACGCAACAGTTGCTATTGAAGATCCTAATTTCTATAACAACTACGGTATCGAACCGGCGGCTATTCTTCGGGCAATGTATGTGGATATTACTAGTGGAAGTTTTAAAGAGGGTGGATCGACAATAACTCAGCAAGTAGTAAAAAACACCCTCCTTACCGACAATAAAAGCCTGATTAGAAAAATTGAGGAAGCAATATTGGCGGTTAAATTAAATTTCAGTACCAGTAAAGATAATATCCTTAACTTATACCTTAACAGCTCTCCGTATGGCGGTAATTTGTACGGTGTTGAAGAAGCAGCTCAAACATATTTTGGCACTTCTTCGGCACATGTTGATATAGCTCAAGCTGCCTACATCGCCGCTCTTCCCCAGGCACCAACCTATTATTCTCCTTACGGGCCCAATAGAGCCGCTTTAGACGCTCGAAAAAACCTTGTCCTTCAAAAAATGGAGCAATATGGCTATATTACTCAAGCTCAATACACTCAGGCAGTAAACGAAAAAGTAACCTTCCAGCCTCAACAAGATCAGGGAATAAAAGCGCCAGCTTTTGTGATGTTTATTAGAAACTACCTCATTCAAAAATACGGCCAAGATGTTGTTAATAATGACGGTCTAAAAGTTATTACTACCCTCGATTACAATCTCCAACAACAAGCCCAACAAATTGTGCACCAATATGCTCTGGAGAACGTCAAGAAATTTGACGCTACAAATGCTGGTTTAGTTGCTATTGATCCTAATACTGGTCAAATTTTAGTTATGGTTGGCTCGAGAAATTATTTTAGTAAAAATATTGATGGCCAATACAACGTAACCACCGCCCTTCGCCAACCTGGGTCAACTTTTAAGCCTTTTGCTTACGTCACCGCGTTTGAGGAAGGTTATACGCCGAGTACAGTTGTGTTTGATGTACCAACACAGTTCTCTACGTCGTGCACTTGGCAGGGTATTCCTCTCTCTTCAGCTACAGGGACTTCCCCTTGTTACGCTCCAGTAAACTATGATAATAAGTTTTTGGGGCCAATTTCGTTTCGAGATGCCCTTGCCCAATCACGAAATGTGCCTTCAGTTAAAGTGCTTTACTTAGCAGGGTTAGATAAAACCCTACAAACTGCGCAGGATATGGGTATTTCAACCCTTGCTGATGCTAATAAATACGGTTTAACTCTCGTTTTGGGTGGTGGAGAAGTCACTCTTCTGCAAATGACAAGCGCATATGGTGTCTTTGCTGATAATGGTGTACGAAACCCCTATACTGGTATTTTAAAAATTGAGGATAAATATGGAAACGTCTTAGAGCAATATCAACCAAATCCACAAACAGTTTTACCTCTTCAACCAACACTAGAACTAAACAATGTTCTCAGCGACAACAATGCTCGTATGCCCCTTAACGGACCAGGTGCGCCGACTGATTTTCAAGATCGCCAAGTTGCTCTAAAAACTGGTACCACAAATGACGATCGGGATACGTGGACTATCGGCTACACTCCTCAAATCGTCGTTGGCGTTTGGGCTGGTAACAACGACAATTCTCCTATGCATCAAATATCGGGTCTTATTGCGGCCCCTATGTGGCGAGCCTTCATGAATGTTGTTTTAGCAAAACTCCCTCCTGTAACCTTTCAACAGCCCGCGCCGATAAATCCCAATCTTAAACCAATTCTGCGAGGTTTTTGGCAAGGTAATCAAACTTATTTTATCGATAAAATATCAGGACTTTTAGCCACCGATTACACACCCGCCGTAGACCGAAAAGAGGTTTCTATACCAGATATTCATAGCATTCTTTACTGGGTGAATCCTAGCGATCCAACCAGCACACCACCTCAAAATCCTGCCGCAAATCCCCAATACAACCTCTGGGAGCCAGCTGTTCAACAGTGGGTGTCTACTCATATGAGCCAACTCCATTTAAGCCCAGCCCAACCCCCGACTCAAACAGACCCTCTCCATACTGCTGCCACAATACCTTCAGTCTCTATAGCCTCTCCTGCACCCAATTCAACTATATCTATTAATCAACCAGTAAACGTCACTCTTAACTACCACAGTACCTTCCCCCTTACTCAAGCAGATTTGTATTTTAACGGTAGTTTAGTTGATACCCAGACTTCCCCACCATTTTCCTTTAGATTCACACCACAATCGCAAATAGGCTCTTCCACTGCTTCTTCTACTACAGTGACAGCAAGTTCTACCTCTCCCACTAATAGCACCATCACGGTTGATGTTATGGATATGTACAACAACACCACAAGCACTTCTATCCCTGTAATTCTTTCAAATTAAAAGCGAATATCTTTAATGGCAATATTTTGTCGTTGAAGTTCTTGTAAAAGGGATTTTTTAATGAGAAAAATCTTACTTTTTAGCGCCTGATTTGAGGTTATTTTTACAATACCATCTTTTAAGACAATTTCTTGTTCAGTGAGTGGTATATGATAAATACCATTACAAATCGCAATAAACTTTTCTTTATTTTCAAAACTTACCGATAAAATTTTTTTTAATTTAGCAAAAAAATCATCACCAATTGACATATTTTTATTTATTGATCGGCATCACTAAATATAAAAAAGAATGATCGTTAACCCCTCGCATAATAAGTGGCCGAGCAAGACCATTAAACTCAAGAGAGACACTGTCAGACTCAATAGAACCCAAAGAGTCGGTAATATATTTATGATTAAAATTAATATTTAAATCTTCACCTTCACATACCGCGTCTGGAATACTAGAATTTTCCCCCACATCAGGATTTTGGGCAATAATAATAAATTTTTTCTTTCCAGGATATATAGAAAATGATAGTTTATTAAATTTATCAGAAAAAATAGTCGCTATTTTTAGACTTGAAATCAAATCTTGTTTTAAAAGCGTAATGGTAGTTTTTACCTCCTTAGGAATAATCTGTTTATAATCAGGAAAAGTACCATCAACAAGTCGGGAGGTTAAGTATAAACCGTTTTCATCCTCAAAAGCGATTTGGTTTTTATTTATAAGAATTTTAATATCCAGATCGGA
>JAJYGQ010000007.1 GCA_021785065.1 bacterium | reverse complement strand
CGCGGACACTCCATAAAAAGGTCGATTTTGGAGCGGCTTAATTTAAACGGTTCTTTTGAAGCCGGATTAAAAATAAATTTCCGACGAACGGAATCGAAGTGCGACATGAGGTTATTGTACCACCTTAGAGAGTTGATAGGGGTAGTTTACTGTTGCTCGGTAGGGTTATTTGTTGTGTTCTTTTTCCAGTTTTGCTCCCAGTGCCATAGCACGCTAAACAAAAAGAGCGTGAGAAATGTAGTAAAGACCGCGAGAGCATAAAAACCGAAACCAACGGTGATGCCGATAATAGCAGCTACCCAAATGCCGGCGGCAGTGGTTAGACCGCTTACTTGTGAACCATGCAAGACAATCATGCCCGCGCCAATAAAGCCGATACCAACGAGAATATTGGCAACAATCATGAGAGGATTGAGGCTGAATGCATGCGCGGCAACATTAGCACTCTCTCCCGCCAAATACATAGGCGCAATATTGAGAGAAATGATGGTGGCGAGACACGAGCCGAGTGAGATGAGACCGTAAGTGCGTGGCCCAGCGGCGCGGCTGGCCAGTAGGCGCTCAACACCTAAAATCATGCCCAAAATTGTCGCAATAGCGAGCTGAAGAAACGGCCAGCCATTACCGAGGATACTGAGGCTGACGAGTGAGGTCATAGTAGTCTAATTTTATTGCGCGACGAACGAAGCGTCAATAGGATTGCCGGCGCTAGTGTTGAGAACTGTATCGGTGTGATAGTTAAAGGTGCGGGGTTTAGTGCCGTCATCAGTGTGAATCACTGCAAGGTATGAGGTACCCGGCGTAGTGGCGCGAAGCAATGGTACAGTACCATTTAAAGTTTGACCCGCATCAAAGTATGCGGCGCCAAGGATAACACCCGGCTGACCGTTTGTATCTTCTTGCACGGCAACCCAACCGCCATTTTTAAGATCTACTTGAGCGATAGCTACGCTTGCTCCGGCGGGTTGGTTGTGAACAATAACGCTGTTGTCACTAACTGAAGTGGCATTAATAATTTCATCACCAGCGGTTGGGCTCGTACTCACATTACTTTGTAGTGTTGCAGTTGAAGAAGCAGTACTAGCATTAAGTGCTGCCGCTGATCCTGCGGGATTTTTATTGACGAGTGAATATCCAATAACACCAACTAAAATACCAACAACAAAAGCGGCGGCAACTTGCATGGCAGGAGACGCTGTCGCTGGAGCGGTTTTATTAGTATGAGAAGTAGAACCACCCGTTGGTTTATTGTTCTGTTGAGTGGTGTGCGGCTGTTGAGGTTTTTGATGCAGATTTAATTGCGGCTGTTGCTGATTTTGTTTTTGCCCAGGCTGTGTAGGATTATCCATAGAAGCAGAGTTTTAAACGAATAATGCCCATTATAGCCTTATTATAAAAGACGAGGCAATAGCGAAGTTTAAAAATATGTGTTGTTATGCTGTTTCTGTTGGAACAGGGGTGGGCGCTCCTTTCATTTTGTTTTTAGGCATATCGTCGGCGTAAATATGACTTATTTCCGAAAGAATAGCATCAATATTAAGTTCTGCTAGGCCAAGTTTTGATAAAAGCGAAGGATCTTTTTCGAGATCGCGGCAAAGTACTATTCCCTGCCCTAAGAGCGCTTTTTTATCATGTTCACTCAAAAGTCGTAAACAAGTAAGAGGATGGAGATGGGCCGACTCAATAAGATCTTGTAAATTTCCTTTATGGGGATAGCTCCAACCAACAATTTTCATTGTCTGGCATGCCGCGTATTTTATGGCACTAATAGTGAATTTAGTATTGGTCACAAGCCAGCCGGTTTTTAAATGATACGCCTGATTGTCATAAGTAAACGTCGCTTGGGCTAAATCGTCGAAACGAGCCTTCACGTACAGGGCAACCTTTAGATCGCACTTTAAGCCCGGTTGATTATGAAATTTTGCTTCCACCATAGCTAGGTCGCCGTCTGGTTTCCAAGCTACCACATCAACTTCATGCTCTACGCATTTACCTGCTACCACTTGGTCGGTAAGCGTGGTGTAGCCTTGTTGTTTAAATATTTCAGCAACAAATTTTTCAAAAGGAAAACCTGAAGGACCAAGATCAGCGATAGCGCGGCGCAACGAATAGCTGATTGCTGCACTCTTTTGAACTTTGTGAAGTAGTTCGAGGGCGTGCTGATAAATATAGGTAGTTGTCATCCCCTCTCGAATTTCTTTGTGAATATGATCAAGGACGGCTTGTATTGCAGCAGCTGAAGCACGCGAACGTCGTAATGAAGCTACTAATTTTTCTTCATCAAAGGGTTCTTTTTCGCCGTTTGTTTTAGTAATTAAAATTTGTTCAGACATGTACCCATTATACCAGGATACCGCCGCCGCAGCATTCACCGTTATCATAGAGCACGAGTGATTGGCCGGGTGAAAGGTTCTCTTGCGGAGTATCGAAAGTGACGACGGTATTTTTTTCAGTATGGTGCACAAAACATGGACTTGTTTTTTGACGGTATCGCCAGCGAGCCTGGTACTTTTTTTGTGGAGCAGGCGGTTGCGGAGATATCCAATGAACCGATGCAAGTATTCCTTGCGAACTAGTAGACGAACGGGAGTGTTGGTGAGGGGCAACTGTTAAGGTGTTGTGAGTAATGTCTTTTGCAATAATGTATTGCGGTTGTTGTTGTGCTGATGGTTTAGTAATAGTAAATCCGTGACGTTCGCCCTGGGTAAAAAATACTGCTCCCGGATGCCAGCCGATACTATTCCCTGCTTCGTCAAGAACCTCACCGCGTTGTGGCGTTACGTAGTGTGCTAAAAATTCTTTCATATCAACAGGACCTAAAAAACAAATACCTTGGCTATCTTTTTTTGTTGCGGTAGGAAGATTAAAATGACGGGCTAGGTTGCGCACTTCTTGTTTCTTATATGTACCCACCGGAAAAAGAGTGTGGCGCAGCGCTTCTTGTCCAAGTGTCCATAAAAAATATGACTGATCTTTTTCTGTGTCGACGCTCTCTAAAAGATGAAAGGTGTTATCTCGAAAAACATTTTGTGCGTAATGACCAGTGGCGATGAAATCGGCGCCGCGACCGAGCGCTTCATGTAAAAATGAGCCAAATTTTATTTCTTTATTGCAGAGGACGTCAGGATTAGGGGTGCGACCACGCTGATATTCGGCAAGTAAATAATCGACGACATTTTTTTTATAGGCATCTTCAAAGTCAAAAGTTAAAAAAGGAATATCAAGATGCGCCGCGACGCGCATCGCGTCGCGGCGCTCATCGCGCCATGTGCAAGGAAGCCAATTTGGACTCCAAACTTTAATAAACACGCCCGTAACATCATATCCCGCCCGTAAAAGTAAAGCAGCCGTAACGGAACTATCCACCCCACCCGAAAGACCAATAAAAACTTTTTGTTTCCGAATATGCATAGAAGTCTTGTTAACGTACATATTTCACCTGATTATTGTGTTGTTCGGCAAGGGTTGCGGCGTAATGCATAGTGCCGCTCGCATCAGAAAGGAAATAGAGATAATTTGTTGTAATGGGAGTTACTGTATTTATGATGGCATCAAGACTTGGGCTGCCAATGGGCGTGGGCGGTAATCCTTTATGTGTATAGGTGTTGTAGGGAGATTTGCTGGCAAGATCAGCCATAGTAAGCTGGGCCGATGTTTTACCAGTAATATAGTAGAGTGTGGAATCAACATCGAGCGGCATATTCATCGCTAAACGTTTCCATAAAATACCCGCAACGATTCGCTGATCTTCAGAAGTGAGTGCCTCATGCTGTACGATAGATGCCATAGTAATAATTTCTGGAAGCGGCTTATTGAACGCGGTGATTGCCGCGGCCGCGTTCGCGGTAGAAATTTTTCGTTGAAAATTTGCTGTCATCGCGGTCACTACACTCTCAGCAGATGGATTAATACCAAAATAATACGTATCAGGGAAAAGGTATCCCTCATGTGCCTGAGCGATGGTTAAAAAATGCACCGTATCAAACGTCGGATAATTTTTTTTAAGAATAAGAGCAATGTCACTTACGGTCGCATCGTCGGGAATTGTTGTTTTTACCTGATTTGTTTCGTAGTCAGCGTGCGTTAGACGCCACGCTACCATAAAAACATTTTCTGGATGAGAAAAATAATAATCTCCTTCTTGAACCTGACGTTCACGACCAAGAAAAAGTACGGCATTAGTAAACCAAAACGGAGAACGAATAAAGTGGTCAGCTTGTAGCATCCGTACAATTGAAGAAAGACTCTGACCATTGGTAATGCTAATTACTCCGCCTCGTGGAAACAGTGGCGGGGCGCTTAAAGTAGTAATGTAGATAATGCCCCCAATACCACCAAGCACAACAATAGTGGCAACGCTCCCTAACAGTATCCAATACCGGCGCCGCAGGTGGCGTATATGTGTAATAAAAAATTTCAAGAATACCATTCTGGAAAATTAAACGGGCAAATTGTTGGGGGCCTGGGCTCGTGTTGAAGGAATCCGTTCTAAGCCAGGTGCCGCCGACGTTTCGCCGGGGAAATGCCATATCGTGGCGAGTGATTCGCTCGTGAGTATAAAAGTTTTTTCTTTATACGGTGGCCAAAAGAATGCCCGGCGCTTATATTGATCTAAAATATTTTTTCGCAAGCGGTTTACGCGTTTGTTTTTAAAATCTTGCCAGGGAAAATCAAAACCGGTGCCGCCAGCAACCTTAAAGCCGTTGAAACCCGCCATAGTATCGTCTTTAAAAGCCCCCTTAAATGATGCAGCGGAGTAACTGAATGGTCGTAATAAACTGGTAAGTGTACCGATCATAGGAACGCTAAATTTTTCTTTATCATCGACAATATACAATGCTCGCATACCGCAGTCGAAGGGATACTTTTGGTAAGCTCGGCCCAGCGCAGACACAGTGGCGATCTCGTTGGTTGTTCCCGCAATACGCCCCTCTTTTTTAATAGCCTCGAAAACGGCATCACGAGTTTTTCGTATTTCTTTACGCCAATCACTTGCTTCTGAAAATGGTCCGCCCCGCTTTTCATTCTTGTGAGCACGAATAACAATTTGCAGCCACATATGTTCACCGGGTTTGACGGTGCTTAAAAGTTCTAGAGTTTGTGACAGCGGATCAATTTTGAATTCCTCTTTAGGATTTTTATCGAGATCGAGACCGTAATCAACGTATGACGCAATCGGGAGAACGTTACTGGCAGCAAGTTCAAATCGACAACCCCATACAGTATTGATTTTCGGATCAAAAACTATTTTCGTCGCATAGTCTTCCACTTGGTGAATTTCCACATCTGGATACTGAGCATAAATTTGAGATTCTACATAGTTGCGCAAATTTTCTCGGGTCCACAGTAAAAAGCGAACTCGGCCGCCGTCCGAAACTAACTCTAAAGAAAAAGTGGGTCGTGTATTACCCTGCCAATACCGAAGGGCAAAGTTACCTTCCCCACCGGTGTTATAGAGAGAATTTATAACCACCTCCATAGCTCGCGGCGACTTAACAATTTCTTGCGGTAATCGAATTTCTAAAAGTACTGTTTTAAGCTTAGCCCAGTTTTTAACACGTATGTAATTGAGCCACACGTCCCAGAAAATAGCCGCCAAGAGAATGGGCAGCCAAATAGGATACAGGGCTATAAAAAATGACCACGCTTGAAGCAAAAGCGGAATAACAACCGACCAGAAAGCATTCATGATTACTATAGTATAACAAAATCTACAAAAAAGAGCTCTCTAAAATAACGAACCTACACAAGATAATAGTTCCCCTCTTTATTTTTCTTAAAGTATTTTGGATTTTGGAGATTGACCATAATGGTGTTTTCTTTGACGTAACGTTCCTTGAGAACCTTATCTACAATTTCACTCTTGGACATAGGGCCGTTTTGCTCAAGCACTTTTCGAATAACGTCTCGTACCACGCCAGAAATGTATCCCCACTCTGACAAAGCATAGAGGCCGCGGCCAACGAGTACGAAACGAGGATCTTTAATGAGCTCGTTGTGGGTTGTGGCAATGTGGGCTTTTCGTTTAAAAAGTTTTTCGATTTGCTTTGCCACTTCAGTAAAGTGGATAGGAGAACCGTGTTTACGAATCACCAGGAAGGCGTAGTCGCGCATTCCCTTCGCGTGAACATTGGAACTTGAGCTTCGTCCCCACTCGCCAAGCTGATTTTTAGAAATTGCTTTCGAGAGCGCGAGCCATCGTTTTAAAATTTCCTCTTTCTTATATTCATCGGACACTTCTTTCAGGTGAGTAAGAAACGATTGGAGGATATCTTGCTCAGAAATGAGATCGTCATCAGAAAGTGATTCGTAGAGCTTATGGAGTGCACCGTGCACGATGTCTGAAAGCTGATCATCAATGTACCAACGATGTTGGAAGTCCTCATCTTCTTTTTTCCGGCGAAATTGCTCGCCAATAATAAGAAGAAAGTTGAGGTGATTATGTACACTCTTGTCTTTTGAGAGCGCGTTGAGAAGATCGGCTTCAGAAATAATACCACCAAGTTGTTTTAGGGCGGTTTCTAATTCCTCAAAAGATTTTTTATCTTTTTCGTACTCTTTTGATTTTCTAATCGTAATGAGTGCGTGGTTTTCGATTTGACGTACACGCTCGCGGGTGATTTTATATTTCTTACCAATAGCGTCGAGGGTGAGGCGTTCGGGATTTTTTCCTAAACCATAACGAGAGACCATCACATCACGAGCGCGCTCGGGTAAAATAGAAAGCAACCGATCAGTAACTTGCTTCGGTTTGAAGCTGGTGAGTGAGGGTTGGTGTGATGTAGTCATGAATACCTAAATGTTTGACTAAACTAACCTAATGGTGCGTGCGGATGTATACAATATCTATCATCTCCTAGGAAATGTGTCAAGTATTTATAGTTTACGATACTGTAACAATATTGACAAGTCGGCCAGGGACATACACAATGCGCGCCACGGTTTTTTGAAGAAGCCACTTCTGTACGGATGCAAGATTTTTTGCTTGCTTGACCGCTTCTTGCTCACCTAGTGTTGGCATTGCTTGAAAGCTATCACGCATTTTACCATCAACCTGGACAATAATAGTCACCTCCTCCTTTTGTATTTTTGTCTCATCAGTTTTGGGCCACGGGGTGAGATGAATCGATTTCGTATGGCCGAGAGTATGCCAAATTTCCTCGGTTATATGCGGTGCAAACGGCGCAAGGAGTTGCAGGAGAATTTCGTACAGCTCAGCGGAAATTTTTTCCGCCTTTTCTAAACTATTAACTAAAATCATCATTGCTGAAATAGCGGTATTGAATTGCATAGCTTCAATATCAGCAGAAACCTTTTTGATCGTCTTTTGTACGAGGCTTTCAAGCACAGTATCCGTGGCTTTTTTATAAATTTTTTCTTGTAATCGCCACACTCGCTCTAAAAAGCGGCGTGGTCCGATAATGCCGTCGGTATTCCAGGTGACTGGCTGATCAAAAGGGCCCATAAACATCTCATAGAGGCGCAATGTGTCGGCACCGTAGGTGGCAACAACTTGGTCGGGATTGATAACGTTGCCGCGTGACTTTGACATTTTCTCACCATCGGCAGCGAGGATGAGGCCGTGGGCGGTGCGTTTAGCATACGGCTCACTCGTTGGTGCGGCACCAATGTCGTAGAGAAACTTATTCCAAAAGCGAGAATACAAAAGATGCAAGGTGGTGTGCTCCATGCCGCCGTTGTACCAATCTACCGGCTGCCACGTCTTCAACTTCTTCTTATCAGCGAGAGTTTTTTTGTTGCGAGGATCAATATAGCGCAAAAAATACCAACTCGAACCAGCCCAGTTAGGCATGGTGTCGGTTTCGCGTGTCGCCGCACCACCACATTTCGGACACTTTGTGGTACGCCATTTTTTCATCGCGGCTGTCGTGGCAGCAAGTGGTGATTCACCAGTATCAGTCGGCTGATAATTTTTAACTGGCGGCAAAATAATCGGCAAATCCTTTTCAGGTACTGCTTGCCAACCACACTTTTTGCAATGAATAAGCGGGATTGGCTCACCCCAATAGCGTTGCCGCGAAAACACCCAGTCGCGCAGCTTGTAGGTCGTCACAATTTTGCCGAATTTTTTAGCAATGGCTGTTTTGGCTTCGTTTGAATTCGTGTTGGTGAACGTGCCGGAATTTATAAGCATTCCCTCGCCTGTATATGCTGGATTTTTAGCGGAAATTTTTTCCACCCACACTCCGATTTCAGCATGAGTCATATGCTCGTAATTTAGTTTTGAACTATCGAGCCAGACAATATCGTATTTTTCTTTTTCCTCGGGACTTAGGGGGACTTGAGCGTGATCTACTAATTCCAAAAGCACCGCGGTGGTGTACGATACTCGATTTTGATCTTTATGCGCGGCAAAATATTCCGCCCGCGCTTGGCCCGCAAGAACTCGGATAACTTTAAGATTTTTAAATCCTGTTTCTTCCAACACTTCTCGTTGGGCTGCTGTGGCAGCATCTTCCCCATCTTCAATACCGCCCATAGGAAAAGTGAGCCAGTCAAAATTTTTCCATTGCAACCCTAAATATTTTCCCGTTGATGGATCGCGAACGATAGCGTGCACATTTTTTCGTTCTACGGTTTTTTTTCCTGCTACGGGAGGATTTCTTTTGTCGATAATATTAGGAACGACTACTTCTGTAATCGGCAAGTTATACTTCGTTGCAAATTCCCAGTCGCGCTCATCGTGAGCGGGCACAGCCATGACGGCACCAGTACCGTAATCGGCAAGCACGTAGTCGGCAATCCACACCGGAACCTCTTCGTTATTAGCTGGATTAATTGCTCGTATTCCCTTCAGTTCGACGCCGGTTTTTTCTCTGTCGGCAGCTGTCCGCTCAATTTCTGTTTTCTTTTTTGCGGCATTAATATATTTCTGAATTTCTGCAGCGTTTGTAGTGTGTTCGAGTACGTTGGTAACTAAATCGTGCTCGGGGGCAAGTACGATATATGTTACGCCAAACAATGTGTCAGCACGAGTGGTAAACGTCGTAATTTTTAAATCAGAATTTTTGATTGCAAATTCTATCTCTGCGCCTTCACTCCGGCCAATCCAGTTGCGCTGCTGTGTCTTGATTTCTGGCAAATAATCGACAGTGTCGAGATCACGGTCGAGGCGATTGGCATATTTTGTAATGGCAAGCATCCACTGCTCTTTCTCACGTTTTTCTACCGTCGTACCACAGCGTTCGCAGCAACCGTTTATCACCTCTTCATTCGCCAAGCCGATTTTATCTTTTGGACACCAATTGATGAATGTCTTTTTTTTGTAGGCCAAGCCACGTTTCCAAAATTCCAGAAAAATCCACTGGGTCCATTTGTAATAGTTCGGGTCAGTAGTGTTAATCTCGCGTGACCAATCAAATGAAAAACCAAGCATCTGCAACTGGCGGCGAAAAGTAGCAATATTTTCTTTTGTAACCACTGCCGGCGCCTTGCCAGTTTTGAGCGCATAATTTTCCGTGGGCAGGCCAAAGGCGTCCCAGCCAATTGGATAGAGCACGTTGTGTCCTTCCATTCGCCGCTTGCGAGAAATAATATCCATGGCGGTATTAGAGCGAACATGTCCAACATGTAGGCCATCGCCGGAAGGGTAAGGAAACTCGATGAGGCTATAAAATTTTGGCTTGTGGCTTTTGTCATTGGCATTATAGATACCGCTCTTCTGCCAAGCAGCTTGCCATTTTTTTTCGATTTTCTTCGGGTCGTACGATTTCATTAAGATGTGACGTGAATTTGATCAGGATTACTGATAATCATTTCTGCTTGACCATTATATGTCTGGATGGTGCCACTCGCAATAACGATTTTATTTTGATACCGGGTAATGCCTGACGGAAATTTTGCCGCATCATCACCGAAAATAACCGCCGAAAAAGGACAGGTTTTATACTGCGTACAAAAATCAAGAAATACTGTTCCCGTTTTTGATGTATAGACGTTGACAACCATACCACGCACCTGCGCCATTTCGCCAATATGCTGTGGAGCATCAGTATAGTCGTATACACCCCTAGCAGAAGAGTGGGTCACGGTAACCTGTGTTGAATCCGAAAGTGCTGGTGGCGGTGTTACTATAATTTGATCGGGTGTTGCGTTGTTTTGCGAATACCAATACCACCCCATACCACCTAAAAGGACAATGCCAACGATAATAATCCAACCAAATTTTTGCCACCCGCGAGCAATATAGTTACTCATTGGTTATTAAAATTTTCTTGATAATTGAAAAATACGTAGCGCGTAAATGCGCATTGTTCCCAACCTCTAAAATTTCGTCATTCACATTTGTAGCACTGGTCGTCCAGTTATAGCTCCCGGAAGCGTATTCGTTATCAGTAACGATTGCTTTAATGTGCATAATGCCGTCAGTGTGTTTTTGGGTTTCTACGGGGATGTGTGCGGTTCTGAGACGTTGTAGCAATACGGCTTCCTCGGGCATTTTTGATTGATGGGTATCAGTAATACCCCACACGGTAACTCCGCGTTCTTGTGCTCGAATGAGTGCATCGGCAATATCACTTCTCGTAAATGTATAAATAGCAAAATAGACATACTGACGAGCGTGATCAATAACAGAAATTATCTCTTGGTCGTTATGGTGTGTGTCAAGGCTATAAAAAACTTTAAATTGTCTATTAAAATACCACATACTTCCCATCACGATTATTATAAAGAGGCCGACAAGTATAAAAATCTCTAAAAACAATCGGCGCATCACTGTACCCTACCGTGCGGGCAATAAAATTCTCGTAAATTTTTTCTAAAATTTTTGTAAATTATCCAATTGCGCTATACTTATCCATATGACACAACCTTATGCAGCCCGAAAACACGAAGATATGCATGACGTACTTATGCATCCGGATGCCGCTGGGCCGGCTATTCACTATTACATGATTCGTGGCGGCCGCGAAAAGACTAATATCACCGTGTGGGAGCCAGGTACCATTAACGGCGAATACATAAAATCCTACGGCCATTACCATCGCGACGATATCCAGGAAACATACACTATTCTACAAGGCGAGGGCATCGTGCTGCTCCAGGAGCGGGTTATTGGCGCTGACGGAAAAATGATTGATGATGAAATTGCAAGTGTGCGCGCTATTAAAGTTAAAGCTGGCGATCGTGTCGTCATTCCCCTACGCGCTGGCCACCTGGCCATCAACACTGGCTCGACCTGGCTCGTCACCTCTGACGATAGCCCCGTCAATTTCTCCGAAAAAGATGCTATCTCCAAACCTGGTCATGCCGACTACACCCCCTACCAACGCCTCCACGGCGCCGCTTACTACGTTGTCGAAAAAAACGGCCAATCCGAATTTATAAAAAATCCCCACTATAAAACAGTGCCGGAGGTGCAAGTTGAGGAAGCTTAAATTTTAAACTCAACCACGTCGCCGTCTTTAACGATATAGTCCTTGCCTTCGGTGCGAATGAGGCCGTGGTCGCGGGCGGCGGCATAGGAGCCGGCGGCGAGGAGCTTGTCCCACTCAATCACTTCAGCACGAATAAATTTTTCTTTAAAATCAGTGTGGATGGCAGTGCCAGCTTCGGGCGCGGTGGAGCCGCGGCGAATAGTCCAGGCTCGTGTTTCGTCGGGACCGGTTGTTAAAAACGTGATGAGCCCAAGCATATCGTAACTAGTGCGGATAAGATTGTTGATACCGTCATCTTTAGCACCGAGCTCGGCGCGAAATGTTGCTTTTTCCTCCCCTACTAGTTCTTTTAATTCTTCTTCAATGCCGGCGTCGACGATGACCGAGCTTGCCCGCGTGTTTTTCAAAAATTCTTGCAATTTGATCCAGCGTGGATCGCTCGGTGATTCGTCAAGATTTTTTCCGCCGGCTTTTTTGTTGAGTACATAAAGAATTGGTTTAGCAGTGAGCAGATGCGCCTGACGCAAAAACGGTTGCTCCTGCTCAGATACCGCAACGTCGCGCGCCGAATGCCCCGCTTTCAACGTTTCTATTAAGCGCACTAAAAGTGCCTCTTCAATTCGCGCGTCTTTGTCGCCGCGCTTGGCGTCTTTTACTACGTTAGCAAGACGCTTCTCCACCGTTTGTAGGTCAGCAAGCCCCAATTCTAAAGCAATTGTTTCAATATCGGCGATAGGATCAATATGATTAGCGACGTGGATGACACTCTCATCGTCAAAAATTCGTACCACTTCAGCAATAGCGTCAGTTTCGCGAATGTTTGCCAAAAATTTATTGCCGAGCCCCTCGCCTTCTGATGCGCCCTTCACTAAACCAGCAATGTCGACGAATTCAATAGCCGCCGGGATTTTTTTCGCCGAGGCAGAAAATGCAGCTAACTTTTCTACACGCTCATCAGGCACCGCTACGATGCCGACCGACGGATCGATAGTGGCAAATGGATAATTTGCTGCCAAAACGCTTTTCTTGGTTAGCGCGTTGAAGAGTGTCGATTTTCCGACATTAGGTAGACCGACAATACCAATCGAAAGAGACATTTTAGGAAAAATTTATAAAAAGTTTAGAAAAAATTAAAAACGAAAATAAACGAAAGTAAAAATGAGACAAAAGGAAGCCGGCGGGTCGAATGAGCGCCGGCTTTTACCAAGAAATGAGAGAAACACAATTCCTGTCCATAGGTCACTCCTTTTTTATGTGTTTCTAATAATTTCTAGAAAACTTGCTAGAATACGATGAAAGGCTTCTTCATCATATCCGAGACTGGTACAACCAGCCTTAAGTTCAGCTAGAGTACTATCGCGCCACGCGCGATCCTCTGGTGTCCAATCCTCGATTCCTCCGTAATGTTGCTTCATTTTACGAGTAGTTTCGTGGATTTCATGGGCTTGCTGGACGTATCTCCGTATCATCTCCTTTAATCCAGCTTCTGTTATTTGCCCGTTAAAGGGCGCTGCGTGCTGTTTACCCATATAGATCACCCCCTTTCAGGTAATAATAAAAGGAACTAGCACCAAATAAAATATACCAGAAAAAATAGAAAAAAGCTAGAGCGCCCGACTACCAATTTGATTTGCCCAACTAAGCCAGCTCTTTCGTTCAGCTTCGGTGGAATCTTTCAAAGGACCAATTTTTCGAATACGCACTGGCTTAATACCACTGAATTTAAGAATTGCCCGGCCGATTTCGTTCGTGGAATCGCCAAAAAGAATACGCTCAGCGAGTGGCCACTCTTCCATTGTGGTAATGACTCGCCCCGTGCGGCCTTTCAAAAGTTCATCCCAACCAAAACCAGATTTATGAAAATGAAATGCAAATCCTGGTAACCACACTCGATCGAAGAAGCCTTTTAAGATTGCGGGCATAGAACTCCACCACGTCGGGTACACGATAACAATGTGCTGCGCCCAACGCATATCCTCTTGAACTTTTTTTAAATCAGGTTCGAGTTCTTGAATGACACGATAGCCATGGTGTAAGAGTGGGTCAAATTTCAGGTCACCAATGTTGACGCGCCGGACATCGTGACCAGCTTGGCGTGCAGCTGCTTCGTAGGTGCTTGCCAGAGCATCACAAAAACTCTTTGTACAGTCTTCCTGGCCGACGAGTATAAAAATGTTCTTTTTCATAATTCTAGTATAGCAAAATGAATTATCCACAGGTGTTCTTATTTCTTACGAGATATGAGCTATACTTTTTATAGTTATCAAAGGTCGATTAGTTAATAAGTAACTAAAGTAAATTTTATGGCTAAAACATTAGCAATTATTTTTGGTATCGTTTTTGTTTTTTTGAGTTTACTGGCCTTTGTTGTCAATCCTCTTATTGGAGCGAATAATAGCCTTTTTACTACTGACGCAATCTACAATATCATTTATTTGATTTTCGGTATTATTTTGCTTATTGCTGCCGGTGCTGGTGAGGGTCTTTCGACCTTGTGGCTCAAAATTATAGGTATTTTGGAATTGATCCTCTTTATTGATGGTCTTTTCCAATCTGGTGCTCTATTCGGTTTTATCGGTTCAAACATGGCCGATGCTTGGCTTAACTTAGTACTCGGTGTCATCCTTATTTTGGGTGGCTATGCCGGAAAAGGAAAAGTGGCGATGGGGCAACCCACAAACTCTCCACCGTCAAATCCGATGTAATCAGATTTATTTAGGTGGTTTGTAAAAACCCGCGTCTGCGGGTTTTTACGTGGTCATCTGGTCGGGCTGCCGGGAATTGAACCCGGGCCGCACGCACCCCATGCGTGTATACTACCGTTATACTACAGCCCGATGGTGGACCTAGGGGGAATCGCACCCCCGCCTCGGCAATGCGAATGCCGCGTCGTACTACTAGACTATAGGCCCGAACGTATTCAAATCTGTGACCTGCTGGCGGGTGGACCCAAGCGGGTTCGAACCGCTGACCTCCCGCTTGCAAAGCGGGCGCTCTACCAACTGAGCTATGGGCCCAGATTTGCTCAACTATCCTACCCTATTTTTCGTTTCTGGCCAAGTTGATGACGTGGTCAAAAAAGTCACCGAGACTAGCGCCGATCGCGTCAAGCGATTTAGGCAGCAGTGAAGCATCGGTAAGGCCGGGCAATGTGTTAATTTCTAGGGCGTAAATGCCGCGTTGTGGATTTACTAAGAAATCGGTACGAGAATAATGGCGCGCGCCAAGGGCTTCGTGGGCGGCAATGGCCGCTCGTTCAATTTCTTGTTTTTGCGCGGGTGAAAAATTGCCCGGGCAGCGTTCTTGGGCGGCTTCATTTCCACCACCATACTTAGCTCGATAGTCAAAAAACTGACTTGTAGTGGGAGGTACGATTTCTACCGGGGGTAGTGCATAGCGTGTCTGATTACGAAACGTATCGATCACGCCGCAGGTCGCCTCTTGCCCGCGTATATATTCTTCGACAAGCGCGGTATCGCTATGAGCAAAAGCTGCTTCTAAGGCGCTAAAAAAATCAATATACTTTTTAACAATTGTCACTCCCACGGATGAACCAGCTCGCGCCGGCTTAACAATAAACGGCAATAAAAAAGAATGAAATATTTGATCGTATTTTTCGCGCACATCATCATTGTGGCGTATCACTATATAGTAGGGCGTTTTAATTCCCGCTTGTTGAAAAATTTTTTTAGTGAGCAACTTATTCATCCCCACTGCTGAAGCAAATGCTTGAGAACCAGTGTACGGCAATGAAATGTCGTCGAGAATTTTCTGTACACCGCCATCTTCACCAAACTGGCCGTGCAGAGCATTAAAAATAACATCGGCACCGGCAAGTGCTCGAGCTGGCGGGCGTTCGTACCCATCGCGGTGCCACTGGCCGTCGCGAGATATTAAAACATCAACTGGTTGATATTTTTCATTGAGCGGCGATTGTTCTAAATGGCGTAATACCGTACTGCCCGATTTGAGCGATACGTCGTATTCACTTGAGGGGCCGCCGCGCAATACAGCAACAACTGTTTTTGACATTGCTTTAGTATAACAAATTAGCTCAGCCGATCGCGGCGCCGACGATGATAGGTGACGGCAAAGCGGTGGGCCTCGGCATTGGCCAGGAGAATTTCTGTTTTGTGTTCGCCCGCAATAGACGCGGGGGCGATAATGTCACGCGGTTTATGATGTTCGTCTTTTACTACCGCTGCTAGTGTAATAGTAAAACCACGGGCCGCTAGTAATTTTTTTGCCGTGTTAATTTGAGCTTGGCCGCCATCGACGACAATGAGCTGCGGCAGTGGCCATTCCAGGTGATCAAGGCGTCGGCGTAAGATTTCTTGTAATGCGCCCGTGTCACCGCCGTTTTTTGTGCGAATGCGAAACTTCCGGTAATCACTTTTAGTTGGTTCACCATCAGTTACTACGGTCATAACCCCCACGGTGTGCGTGCCGCTACTATGGGCAACATCGTACGCTTCAATGCGAAATCCTTGTTCGGTGTTCTGAAAAAATGCACCGCCGCGCGCGTCGCCTATCTTATCTTGTCGCTTCAATAGTGCGATGTCTTGGATATGCGTGAGGGCAAAAATAGTTTTTCGGACGTGGGCTGCTTCTTCAAATTTTTCGGCGGCAGCATACTTGTTCATTTCTTTTTCAAGCGTTGCAATCAATTCTTTTTTCTTACCTTGAAAGAAAAGAATGAAGTGAGCAATATGTTCCGCGTATGCTTCGCGACTTATTTCGCCGGTACATACACCAGGACACAGACCAATCTGCCGATTAAAACACGGTCGTGGTTTTTTGCCGGCGGCAATTTGCACATTCGCCGGCACACACTTTTCGTCACGAAACGGAAAAATTTTCCGAATTATTTTAAGTGCCTCTCGTAATTGGCTGCCATATGGAAATGGACCAAATATGTGTCGATACAGGGCATTAGTTTCGCTAGCCAAGACTCGACCGCGAATCAATAAAACTTTCGGGAACTCTTCTTCAGTAATCACCACATAATTCCAACTTCGATTATCCTTTTCTTCAATATTATAGAGTGGTTGATGATACTTTATGAGATTTGCTTCAGAAATGAGCGCTTCGAGTACTGAATCGGTCGAGATTGTATCGATACTTGCGGCTTTAGTAACCATATCAACAAGTCGGCGGCCACGTGTCGCGATAAGATCAGCACTAAAATAGCTGCGCACCCGGTCGCGTAATGACGTCGCTTTTCCCACATAAAGCACCTTGCCACTGGCATCTTTAAAAAGATACACCCCTGGTGTATCGGGTAGCTGCGGCAAAATCTTCTCGCTGAATTCTTGACTAGTCATTAATTTTATAGTACTCTATTTTTGGAATGTTTTCAATGTTTTTTCTAAAGGAGTAGTACATGTCACACGCAGAACAACACTCAATTGATCAGTGCCAGATATCCATTGATCGAAGAAGAGAGGTAGCCGAAGAAAGATTCTTGAAGGAATTAAAGCTATATAAAAAGACTATAAGAGAACTTACTGAAGAGGCACGCGACTTGAGGGCTCGTCGCACGCCATCCCGACAAAGTGCTTCTCGTGGGAGTGGCGAAAATTAAAACTAAAAATACCAGAAACTACTAGACCGGACAACCGGTCTTTTTATTTGAGGGCTTTTTTAAGATAGTGGCCAGTATGACTTTTTGCGCTCGCGGCGACTTCTTCAGGAGTGCCTTTTGCCACTACTTGTCCCCCACCGACGCCACCTTCGGGACCAATGTCGATAATATAGTCAGCTGATTTAATGAGATCCATATTATGCTCGATAACGATAACAGTATTCCCCTTTTCCACGAGCTTTTGTAAAATTTCTATAAGCTTGCGCACGTCTTCGTAATGGAGACCGATGGTTGGCTCGTCTAAAAGATATATGCTTTTTTGCACGTGAGGACGATAAAGTTCAGCGGAAATTTTAACACGCTGGGCTTCGCCGCCGGAAAGGGTGGTAGCCGATTGGCCGAGCTCGAGATAGCCAAGGCCAACGTCGTTTAGCACGCGCAGACGATCGGAAATGGCAGGAATATCTTGAAAAAATTCAAGGGCTTCCTCTACCGTCATCCGCAACACGTCGTAAATATTTTTCTTTTTATATTTAATTTCCAGCGTTTCTTTCATAAAACGCTTGCCATCGCAAATGTCGCAAGGCACGTACACGGTCGGCAAAAAACTCATTTCCACCGCCACTTCGCCATTACCCTGGCAAGCTTCGCAGCGTCCGCCCTTCACATTGAAACTAAAACGATTAGCTTTCCAGCCGCGAGCGCGCGCTTCCGGCTCAGCAGCAAAAAGGTCGCGAATAAATGTCCAGGCGCCAGTGTAGGTCGCCGGATTAGAGCGAGGCGTGCGGCCGATAGCGCTCTGATCAATGAGCACCGCCCGACCAAGATATTCAGTACCAGCGAAACTCGCGCAGTTAAAGGTTTCGGCGGAGCGGTATTTCCGATCGAGCCGCGCTTGTAAGTTCTTATAGAGAAGCTCATACATAAAGGTCGACTTTCCCGAGCCGGAAACGCCGGTCACCATAATAAGTTTTCCGAGCGGCACGTCCACATCCATTTTTTTAATGTTGAAAACATTAGCGTCGCGAATCATAATCTTGCCAGCATTTTGGGTGCGGCGTTCGCGAGGCACCTCTATTTTTTCTTCGCCGCGCAAATACGCGAGCGTCAGCGATTTCGAATCATTCTTTTTAGCGGTGAGCAATTCTTCAAGCCAGCCTGACACTACCACCTTGCCGCCGTGCACGCCGGCTTTTGGGCCAATGTCGACAATATAGTCACTCGCAAAAATCGTGTCTTCATCATGCTCAACAACGAGAATGGTGTTACCGGCATCGCGCAGATCGAGCAGTGTTTTAATGAGGCGATCGTTGTCGCGCTGGTGTAAGCCGATAGTTGGCTCGTCCAAAACATACAGCGCACCCACTAGACCAGAACCAAGTTGACTGGCAAGACGAATGCGCTGGGCCTCGCCGCCGGAAAGGGTGTTGGCTCGCCGATTGAGCGTCAAATATTCAATACCAACATCTTGCATAAAACGCAGACGCGCTTCAATTTCTCGCAGCAACACTTTAGCGATAGAGCGCTCTTTCGGCGTAAGCTTGAGTTCGTTAAAAAATGAAATAGCGTCAGCAATAGAAAGTCCGATGAGATCGGCGACATTAAGACCTTCCGGCTCATGATAGTGTTTGTCCGGCAGAGCGTCGGCGGCCTTACGCGACGAAGACGGCGCGCCAACTTTTTTAAGCGTGGCATTGTCGCCGAGGTACACGTGTAGTGCCTCCTCGCGCAAGCGCGTGCCATTACATACCGGACAGGGATCATCACTCCAAAAATGCTCTGTACCGAGACCATTACACGCCTGGCAAGCACCATATGGAGAATTAAAAGAAAAGAGGCGTGGCTCAATTTCTGGATAGCTAAAACCATCGTACGGGCACATAAACTTTGCAGAAATAAGTCGCTCGTGGAGCACTGTGTGCTTGCTGGTAAGTTGGATACGCAGTAAACCACCCGACTCGACAAGCGCCCGCTCTACCGCCTCACTCAAACGCTCTCGTCCAGCAGCTCCATCGCTAAGCTCGCTCGTATAGAGTTCGTCGACGAGCACGTCAATATCGTGTTTCTTATTTTTATCAAGTAAAATTTGCTCACGAAGTTTTTTAATCTCACCATCGACACGCACGCGCTCATACCCCTTACTCAAAAGATCATAGAGCAGCTGATAGTATTCACCCTTGCGACCAACGACCACTGGGGCATACACCCCCAGCTTTGTTTCGTTAATAGGAACATTGAGTACTTTTTTACCACTTCCCTTTTCAGAAAAATTTTCTACTGATTCTAAGATGGTCGCTAAAATTTCTTCTTGGGAAAGACGTCGTATTTCGCGACCACATATAAGACAGTGCGGCTTACCGACGCGGGCAAATAAAATGCGCAGGTAGTCGTAGATTTCGGTAATGGTAGCAACGTTGGAGCGTGGGTTATTGGAGCGAGATTTTTGATCAATGGAAATTGCTGGCGACAATCCCTGGATTTCGTCCACGTCAGGTTTTTGCATTTGCCGCAAGAATTGTCGGGCATACGAAGAGAGCGATTCGACATAACGACGCTGACCTTCGGCAAAAATAGTGTCGAAAGCGAGCGACGATTTACCCGAACCGGATAAACCAGTGAACACCACCATCTTATCGCGCGGCATTTCCACGGTAATATTTTTGAGATTGTGGGTACGCGCCCCCTTCACCACAATTTTATCTTTGTGTTCCCCAGCAATATCGGTTTTCGTGTGATTTTTCATAAAGTCTAAAGCCCCGGCGATGTGCGCTAGGGGTTAAGTATGGAAAAACTGTAGCATACATTACGCAAAGAAAAAAGCGCCGAGAGTTAGTCCTCGGCGCTATAAGCCTATTATGTGTTCTCTACCACTCCGACTAACCTTGGGGGGTGGCTTGCCTCCAAGGTCTATTGATTGGAGTCGGAGTGGTTCTCGAAGGGGAGTGCTTTCTTCTCCCTCTCCTCTCCTCTTGTATCGCCAAGAACACCTCCTTCCGGTGCACTGACACCGTGTTGGGTGCTTGAATACCCAACCTGACTTTATCACCCCGAATATCCACGATGACAACCTCAATGCCATCACCAATCATTATACTCTGACCCGATGTTCTGGAAAGAACCAACATGTCCACTCCTTTCGTAAAAACTGGACATCCCTGTCTATAGGTCTAGACAACACATCTAGATACACCTGCCAAGAAACTACCATAAATTTTATAAGAAGGCAAGACCCGCTATTTTGTTTTTCGTGGTTTAATTTTTGTGCTCTTTAACATCTGAATTTCATCGCGCAACAAGGCCGCTGTTTCAAAATCTAAAATCTTAACCGCGTCAGCCATTTGCTGCTCTTTTTGGATAATGAGCGCTTTAGGATTTTTCTTAAACTCTTCGGCGTCGATAGTTACCAATTCCTTAATTGCTTTACTATGCTCTGTCGCCAACTGATCAGTAATGTCGTGAATTTTCTTCTCAATAGTTTTGGGAGTGATGTTGTGCTTTTTGTTATAAGCAATTTGCAGCGCTCGACGGCGGTTAGTTTCGGTGATGGCGCGATCCATCGAACCAGTCATAGTGTCGGCATACAAGATAACGCGACCCAGCACATTGCGCGCTGCGCGGCCGATGGTTTGAATAAGCGACGTTTCCGAGCGTAAGAATCCTTCTTTGTCGGCATCAAGAATGCCAATGAGCTGAACCTCCGGCAAGTCGAGACCTTCACGTAAAAGATTAACACCAACGAGCACATCAAAAATCCCTTTGCGAAAATTTGTCAAAATCTCGATGCGTTCAATGGTTTTAATGCCACTGTGGAGATATTCCGCTTTGAGGTGGCGCTCTTTTAAAAAT
The DNA here is from genome assembly GCA_021785065.1 of bacterium. Lineage (GTDB taxonomy): Bacteria > Patescibacteriota > Minisyncoccia > Phycocordibacterales > JAKAEA01 > JAKAEA01. The sequence continues at coordinate 20,536 of JAJYGQ010000007.1, read as the reverse complement.
TCACTTAAGTCCTCGGCCATTTTTTTAGTGAGTGTCGTCGCGATAACTCGGCCACCACGGGCAATCACCTTCTCCGCTTCATCGATAAAATCAAAAACCTGACCTTTATACGCGGGTTTCTTTTCTATCACTGGTCGCACGTCAAGCTCGGGATCAATAAGACCAGTGGGACGAATAACTTGCTCAACGGTTTGCCCGGTGGGCGGCACACTGTGTTCTCGCTCATACGTTCCGGGCGTCGCTGATGTGTAAAGTGTTTGCCCAACACGCGTTTTAAATTCTTCAAAACGCAATGGCCGATTGTCGCGGGCGCTCGGCAAACGAAAGCCGTGCTCCACCAGCGTGTCTTTGCGCGATCGATCGCCGGCAAACATACCAGCAAGCTGCGGCACAGTGACGTGTGACTCGTCGATGACCGTCAGAAAATCAGCCGCACCGTCAGCCGTGTGCGGAAAATATGAAAGCAGTGTATCCGGTGGCTCGCCGGGCGCCTTGCCAGAAAAGTGCCGAGAATAATTCTCAATACCGTTACAGTAGCCGATCTCTTTAATCATTGCAAGATCGTAGGTGGTGCGGCGTTTCAACCGCTCAACCTCAAGTAGCTTGCCAGCAGCATTGAGTTCATTAAGTCGCGCATCTAATTCAGCGCGAATCGTTTTGGTGGCGTGCGCGATTTGCTCTGTGTCAGTAATAAAGTGTTTCGCTGGAAAAAGAAAAAATACCTTAACGTCGCTTAAAATTTTTCTACTCACCGCATCTAACTGGGTAATCGTAGCAATTTTCAAACCATCAAAATCAAGTCGGTAAATAGTTTTGTCACTTACCGGCATAATTTCTACCGTGTTTCCTAGCGCGCGAAAGGTGCCCGGGGTTAAGTCGCCGGCAACACGCTCATAATGAATTTCAATCAAGCGACGAATAAGGCCAGCACGTCCCTCGTCCCACTTTGCGCCCCGTTCCAATCGCATATTCACTTTTTCATATTCAACCGGCGATCCCAAACCGTAAATACAGGAAACGGTAGCGACGACAATCACGTCACGCCGCGTCAAAAGCGCTTGGGTGGCAGCGTGTCGCAAGCGATCAATTTCTTCGTTAATTTGCGCTTCTTTCTCAATATACGTATCAGTCACCGGCATATATGCTTCCGGCTGATAAAAATCGTAGTACGAAACAAAATAGTGTACGGCGTTGTCGGGAAAAAATTCCCGATACTCTTGTGCCAGCTGCGCGGCCAACGTTTTGTTGTGGGCAATCACGAGCGTCGGCTTGCCAAGAGCAGCAATAACATTTGCGGCAGTAAACGTCTTGCCGCTTCCCGTCACGCCGAGCAGCGTTTGATGCTGCATATCTTTTTTAAAACCATCTACCAATGCGGCAATAGCCTTCGGCTGATCTCCCGCTGGCGCGAACTTCGTTGCAAGTTGAAAGGGGTTTTTAGACATAGCGATAAAGGCTTCCACTATATATCACGTTACAAAAATTTACAAAAAGGAAAACCACCCAACTTCCCCTCAGGAAGTTGGGTGGTAACTACCGGGACTCGCGACATGACGTGTGACGTGTTTCTGAATATTTTCCAGAGCTACTACCACGCAAATTGCCCTGGGTACGTTTAAAATGCGCGCAAACATCCCAACTACTACCGTACAAATTGTCGTGGATGTTTTTTAAAAAGACGTCCACCTAATTCAAGAGTAGTATGATGATAAAAAGATGTCAATGTATATAAACCTTGAAAAATGATTCTTTGTATCTCTCAAAAGTGTCGTGTAAAATACTCGACCGAATATCTTCGGTCAACTTAATAATAAAACGAAGATTGTGAATTGAGGCAAGGGTGGCGGCAAGCATTTCTTTAGCGCGGAAAAGATGAGCAAGGTAAGCACGGGTATAAGTGCGGCAGGTAAAGCAATCACACTGCGCATCAACTGGCGAAAAATCTTGCATAAACTGACTATTTAAAATATTTAATTTGCCCGTGCTGGTGTAGAGTGTGCCAGTGCGAGCATTGCGCGTGGGCGCGACGCAATCAAAAAGATCACAGCCATTTTCTACAGCACCAAAAATATCAGCTGGCTCGCCGATGCCGAGAAGATGGCGTGGCCGCTCCGGTGGCAAGATTTCATTCACCCACCGCACCGCTTGCGACATATCTTCTTTAGCAAATGATCCGCCAATACCAAAACCAGCAAAATCCATCTCACCAATCGCCGCGGCGCTTATTTTTCGCAATTCTTCGTGCCGGCCGCCCTGCACAATGCCAAAAAGTGCCTGCTCACTCTTTCGTTCCTGGTGTCGTGTTAAACTCCGCCGCGCCCAAGCGTGGGTGCGATCAAGTGCCTCGCGCTGATAGTGAATAGGCTCAGTCGGCGACGTGCATTCATCAAAAGCAAAAATAATATCGGCACCGAGATTATGTTGAATGTCGATAGATTTTTCTGGCGTAAAATAATGAGCCGAGCCATCGATATGCGAGCGAAACATCACGCCGTCACGATCAATTTTTGCCAAGCGCGCCGCTTTTTTCTCTGCTTCATTTTCGCGCTCTTCAATATCAGCCTGCGCTTCTGGTAAAATAAGTTCGTCACTTTTTTTGAGCAATTTACTAATTCCCGTACCAAACGCCGCGCCAAGCGAAAATGCTTGGAAGCCGCCGGAATCAGTAATAGTAGGCCCGCTCCAACCCATAAATTTTCCAAAGCCTCCCGCTCGTGCAACTAACGCATCGCCGGGCTGCAGATATAAATGATACGTATTAGCAAGCACCACCTGCGCGCCAAGTTCACGCACCTGCTCTGGCGTGAGGGCTTTAACGGTTGCTTTGGTTGCCACCGGCACAAAGGCCGGTGTCAAAATGTCGCCGTGTGGCGTGTGCACCACTCCCGCGCGCCCCAAGCCACGCATTTTTTTCTCGATAGTGAATGAAAAAGCCATGTGGGCGGTAGAAGATTCGAACTCCTGACCTCTCCCGTGTGAAGGGAGCGCTCTAACCAACTGAGCTAACCGCCCGACGAATACGATGCAGTATAGCGTGCACACTCCCGCGCATCAAATTTTTCTAAAGAGAAAGCCCTGGCATGTACCAGAGCTTTTTTTAATTTTTTACCGCCTCCACTCACTTTCTACGAGACTCTACCCTCCTTGACATTAATGGTTGGCCGATTTTCTGGCCAGCGAAGGAAAAGAAGTTTCCATTGTTTGACGCCTGGAAATCTTCCCACAGCGCTGTAATGACCTCTCCAATATCATCGCTCACTGATCGATATTGGTTAAGGAGAGTTTCCAATCTCCCCCGGCCGAAAGTTTCCTTGAAACTTTCTAACAAGCGCCACAATTCCTTGTTTATCTCTCTTGCCCGCCTTAGAAACTGTTCGACTTCTTCTCCAAACATAGAGAACTCCTTAAAAAGGATCTTCGTTTTGTCTCTTGCATCCAAACAAGAAACATCCGAAAAACATAATACTACTTCTTACAAGGACGTCAAGAACTTATCCACTAATAGATATTTTTGTTTCAAGCGTACTTTTTTTGAGTATTTCTAAAAGATCGGGAAGCGAGAGAACAATGCACCCGGCTGTAGGACTATAGGTCTCGCTCGCGACGTGCATAAAAATAGCGCTACCCTTTCCAGGAATCGGTGGATCATCGTTGTATCCTAGTTCTACAATAACATCGTAGAGATGATCTTCGCGCCACAATTCTTCATGACTGCCGGAATACGGCAAGGTAATGAGCTGGTTATATTCTGGTCGTGTCAGATCATCAGACCAGCCATCTTGTTTTGAAAGTGCGACTGTTTCAAAAGGTGTATCGGGTTTTTCTATTCGATCAGGGCGATAAAATACTCTTCGAATTGGAAATGTACCCACCGGCGTCGCTTTGTCACCTTCTTTTTTATTTGCCCGGATACCACCCTTCCCTACAGCACACTTGTACGTCACGCCATTCATAGTGAGATGATCGCTCGATACTTCAATGTTCATTTTTGGTTTTTCTTTAGTTTCAATACTATGTTCTATGTTTTTAATGTAACATGTGTAGTGGACCCCATTCATTGCATGGCGTCCTTGTTTCCTGCATTGTACGTCGCTGCCGCCTGAAGGGCAAACTGCACCGGCGCCATTTTCAATACTGAGTGTATCCTCGTGTTGTTGTACTGCCAGATCTGCTGGTAAATAGCCAACACCAGTTCACCAAGCGTTTTGAAGCGACTCGGGTCGCCAAAATCCACCTCGAACTTGTCGTAAAAGGACTCTTGGTAGCCGTTCTCCCAGGGACAGCCGGGAGCTGACCGTGAGATCATAATGCCGAAGATATTCATTACTCGTTTCACCTTCTTCCGGTTCATGTGGAGGTGGAGAGCGAGACGCCGTGACCCATATGACGGGTGCTCTCGAAGCACTTCTTCAATCTTCACCTTGAGCGCCCAATCTTTGTCAGGCTTCTTTGGTTTGTAGTACAAGCTGCGCAACGATACACCAAGCTCTCTGGCCCGAAGAGCTTTGGTGCCAACGTCAGTATCTCTCACTTCTTTTTTTGGGTTTCGGAGAGTTTGAGGGTGATTTCACCCAGCAGCATCTTGAGTTGATCATTCTCTCTCTTCAGCTTGATGATGTCTGATTGGCTGACACCGTCAACCTTCTTGGCGATCCAGCCGTAGATGGTGTTTTCGGCAATACCGTGATCTTTGGCGGCTTGCACGACGGAAATACCATCGTTCTTGATACGGTTAATGATCTGCTCCTTCATGTCGGGAGCGATTCTCTGTTTCTTCATATGCTTGTATATATTAGCTAGTAATTATACAAGGACGGCATGCACATTTTGGGGTCCGGGCCAAGAGTTAATTTTGACTGACGAGTCTGCTGTGGTGGACCATACCGGACTCGAACCGGTCACCTCGCCCATGCCATGGGCGCGCTCTACCAGATGAGCTAATGGCCCGAAAATCTGGTGTGACTAACCCTAACGAAGAGCAATTCTACACCAGATGGTGAGAAAAAACTACTTGCCGGCAGATGGTGGCTGCACGGAGATAAGCTGGATGACGAAGGTTAAGGTAGCGTTTGGCGGAATGATATACTTGCCTGTTGTGGGATCTTTGACACCTTGGGATCCATAGGCTTCACTTGGCGGAATAACCAGCGTCTTGGTCTCGCCTACTTTCATACCTACCAATCCCTTATCCCAGCCAGGAATTACTTGACCAGCACCAAGGGTGAAGCTAAAGGGTTGACCGTGACTGGCAGAACTGTCGAAAACCGTGCCGTCGGCAAGTTTACCAGTGTAATTGACCGTTACCACGTCACCGGGCTCGGCGACGGTTAGAGGGCTCGTAGTAGAAGCGGATACATTTGAAGATGATGAAGTTTGAGACATAGTTGAGGTAGCGTTAGTAGTAGACGTATTGGTAGATGTTGATGGTTCATATGAACCAGTGTACGTCATGAGTAAAAAAATAATGATAATGATAAGGATACCGATACCTAACGCCCACCATTCGCCGCGAGTGACGGGCCGAGGTTGGCCAGGCTGATTTGTTGTATTGGGATTCATGGGCGTTAGTATACCATAGCGTGGTATAATCGCTATATGCATAAAAAGGATAAAAAAATTGTTAATAAGCCGGATAAATTTTTGGATACTACGCCGCTCACGCTACGCGAAATTGACGAGGAAAATCGTAAGCGTGAATCTCTTATTAATAGCGAAATTGAGCAGGGTTTTAATCTGATTAAAAAAACAGATAAAAAATCAGTGACTTTTTTTGGTTCAGCCCGTTTTCCTGAAGATCATCCGTATTATCAAAAAGCACGACGCATTGCTCACACACTTGCCAAACGTGGCTACGCTGTGGTGACCGGCGGTGGCCCGGGCATTATGGAAGCGGCTAATCGCGGCGCCTTTGAAGCGAACGGTCGCTCGGTGGGCTTTACTATAGAGCTGCCGCGCGAACAAAATCGCAACCCCTATATCACCGACAGCAGTGATTTTTATTACTTTTTTACCCGTAAGGTGATGCTCACTTTTTCGGCGGAGGCGTATCTGATGTTTCCCGGCGGCTTCGGTACTTTTGACGAAACTTTTGAAATTTTAACCTTGGTACAGACAAAAAAAATTGATCCAGTGCCGATTATTTTCGTAGGCAGCGAATTTTGGGAGCCGCTGCGTGGTCTATTGAACGGCGAATTACTGAAGAAATTTTCCACGATCGATGAGCAAGATTTGACCCTCTTTACTATTAGTGACGATGAAGAAGAAATCACCCGGATTGTTGAACAGGCGCCAGTGCGTGTTGGTGTTCGCCTGCCGAATGACTGGCCAACCTCAAAAGAAAATTCATAATTCTAGAGAAATATAGAAAAGAAAAAAGCGCGTGCCAAAACACGCGCTCGAAGTGTATCCCATCTACTAATAAAGACTATATTAATAGGGGGGATTTTAGCCCAAGGGCCTCGACAATTTCTTCCTGTACAACATCCGCCGTGGACCAAGCACTAACCCGTATAAAACGAGTCCACGGAGCAGCAGAAAAATCTTTCTCTGCTCTTGCTAAAAAGGGTAGTGTGTCTTTTTTAAACACACTAATGCGGTGCAAACACTCCTGTTCGTCTGTTGGACGATCTCGTCTTGCTAACATGCGCAAACAAAGCTCCCGATCTGCTTCTTGTTCTGTAACATCAGAAGTATGCATATCGAGGTAGACCAGGTTCAAATAATCGACAGCACTGTAGAGGCTTTTTATACAAGCCTGATATTGTGCAAGAGTTCTGGGAAACCCATCCACAATAACAATATTTTTTGAATTTTGTGAATACTGAATCGTTTTAAACGAATCAAAAAACACATCGGCGACTATTGCATCGTCTACCATTTTCCCCGCATTCATACTTTCGAGAATGGTCATTGCCGTTTGGTCAGAACATTTTAGGCGACGCTCTAGCAGCGTACTCATTGGAGGCATTTTAATTGCATCAGGAAACAATGATGCTAGACGCTTCCCTTGCTCTCCCTTTCCGCATCCGGGTGCACCCGCCAAAATTATGAGATTCATATTACACTCCTGAAAAAGAACAAAAATAAAACGGTCCATCGCCGCTTCCAACCGGCTATTATACTATAAAATATTAAAAAAGCAATAGATTAAGCTTGAATGCCGGAAAAGAGCCAGGCGCCGAGGGTCATAAGGAGCGCCCCCACAGCGATGAGCACCGTAGCGTCAACGGCTAGCGAAAAGACCGCATTACCCACGAGCAAGCTACGCACCGCATCGATACCATAGGAAAGCGGATTTATTTTAACTACGATCGCAAGAGCAACGGGTACTTTATCGAGAGGAAAAATAGCGCCGGAAAGAAAGAAAATGGGCATTACCACGAAGTTCATAATGAGCTGAAAGCCCTGCATATCGTTGAGGCGCGAAGCAATAGCGGTGCCAAGGGCGGTAAAAAGCAGAGCGATGAGCAGCATAAAAAAGAGCGCCGGAATAATCATCCAGAAATTGGTGGGGTGAAAACCAAGAGCAAGCGCTAGCAGAAAAACAATGACGCCTTGAATGAGCGCGACTGTAGCGCCACCGAGCGTTCGGCCAAACATAATAGTCCAACGCGAAACGGGCGCTACCAGCGTTTCTTTAAGAAAGCCAAATTGTTTATCCCAAATAATTTCAATGCCGGAAAAGATGCTCGTAAAAAGAATGGCCATACACATAATACCCGGCGCTAAAAATGAAATGAAATTCCCCTGCCCCGCTTGCTGGAATACGGCGCCAAGTCCGTAGCCGAGAGCGATCAGAAAAAGAAGCGGCTGGCCAAGCGAGCCAACGATACGCGCCGGCGAGCGCCAATAGCGCTTCACCTGACGAAGCCAGAGTGTGTAGATAATGCGAAGAGTTGCGTTGAATGAGTTCATAATTTTTAATTAACGGCGCCACGCGCGGGCGTGAGCACGCATAGTGTCTGCCGCCGACGCTTCTTCACTGCGAATTACTTTACCGGTTAAAGCGAGAAAGGCGTCTTCGAGCGACGTGGTTTTAGTTTGGGCTTTGAGATCGGTAGCGGTGCCGGTAGCGACAATAGTACCGTGATCCACCACGGCAATACGACTAGCTTGCCGCTCGGCTTCGTCCATATAGTGCGTGGTAAAGAAAATGGTGGTGCGTTCGCGAGTATTAAGCTCGCGAATATAATTCCAGATATGATTGCGCGTTTGCGGATCAAGGCCAACCGTCGGTTCGTCTAAAAAGAATACTTTGGGATGATGAAGCAAGCCGCGGGCAATTTCCAAGCGGCGCTTCATACCGCCAGAAAAATCGCGCACAAAACTTTTCCGCCGATCCCACAGTTCAACCAATTCCATCAACTCTTTGATGCGTGGGACGTATACTGACTTCGGCACCGCATAGAGCACCGCATGATATTCCATATTTTCGTAAGCAGTTAGATCGTTATCAAGCGTGGGATCTTGAAAAACGATACCGAATGAACGCCGCACTGCCGCCGGGTGCTCCACTGGATTAAAACCATTGAGGAGAATATCGCCCGACGTTGGCTCAAGGACGGTGGTGAGCATTTTAATAGTCGTCGACTTTCCAGCGCCGTTGGGCCCGAGAAAGGCAAAGAGCTCGCCGGGCTCGACGTCGAAAGAAATTCCTTTTACTGCTGGAATTTGCCCGAAATTTTTAATGAGATTTTTAACGCTAATAATAGGCTGTGAAGACATGGTAGTTATATAATCTTATTATATCTTACTGAACTGCTTTTTATAATGGTGCGACCCCTTGTAAAAAGATAAAAATGTTGTATATTATAGGCGCCGTGAATTCTATTCCTTTGGATACGCTTTCACACGGGGCAGCTACGCTCGGGGTGACACTCTCTCCCTATATGCTTGACGCATTTGAAAAGTACGCGTCCCTACTCATTGCGTGGAACAAAAAAATTAACCTGACGGCCATCGTGGTGCCGCAGCATATTGTGGAGAAACATTTTCTGGACTCGCTCTCTCTGCTGACGTTATTACCGCAAGGTCCTGCCAGTATCATAGATATTGGTACGGGTGCTGGTTTTCCTGGTATTCCTCTCGCTATTGTTCGGCCAGATTTAGCAGTAACACTCGTGGAAGCAACAGCAAAGAAAGCTTATTTTTTAAAAGCCATTAAGACCGCTCTTGGCCTACGCAACGTTACGATAGTTATCGATCGTGCTGAAACTCTTGCGCATCAGCCGCGTCTACGCGAAACATTCGACGTGGCAGTTGGACGTGCTGTTGCGGAGCTTGCCACGCTTGCCGAATTAACCCTACCCTTCGTGCGTATTAACGGCATGGTAGTGGCACAAAAAAATCTCGGTAGTGAATCGATAGAACGAGCAACTGTGGCTATTGAAACATTAGGTGGCATCTACGAAAAAGAAGTGGCTGTGCCGTTGCCAGCTTTAGCTGATCGACGATTGATTGTAATTCGCAAAAAAACACCGACGCTCGCAATGTATCCGCGGCGCGTCGGTGTTCCTGCCAAAAAACCAATTGGCAATTAATTTATTGACCAGTTGTTGTTGCTTCCGCAGTCGTAGATGCTGTTGCTGATTCTTCTACCGCAACGCCTAATCCTTGCAGAATAGTGATGGCGTCTTTACGCGCTGCTACCAGATCACTTTGGGCAGCTTGTAATTTTGTTCGTGCATCTTGATAGAGTACTACTAGTTGTGCCTGTGTTCGGGTGGTAGTAGTCGCACTTACCTCAGCCTGAACAGCTAATGCTTGCGAGTTTGCTGCAGCAATCTTAGCGTTAAAGTCAGTGAGACTATTTTGAAGAGCTATCGAGGTGGTTGCACTAGCGCTGAGGCGGGTTCGCAGCTTAGTACCAACTGTCGTCATCATGGTGACAATATTTTGAATGCGATCAGCAGCGGCTAAAATAGCGCTTTGCGGAGCAATGCGAGCAAATGTTTGTGTTGACTGAGTAAAAGTTTGTCTATCTTCTCGGAGGGCCGCGCTTGATGTCGCGTTAGTCGTAGAACTCTGGAAATTTTGCAATCCATTAATTTGCGCCTGAATCTCAGCTTCTAGTCTCGTTCTTTCAGTTGTTGAGAGAAACTTTGTTTCTTGAATACGCGCCAAAATTCTCTGGAGGAAATTGAGGCGATTAGTAATTTGTGCCTGCGTGGCTTGTTGTAGACCATTGAAACCAGCAGTGGTGGTAGAAGAAGTAGCGAGCTGTGTTCTTGATCGAGTTTGCAATTGTTCCTGGGTTCGTAATCGATCTTGAGTTTGTAATCGATCTTGGGTCTGCAGCTGCTCTTGAGTTTGAGCTTGTTCCTGGGTCTGGGCTTGTTCTTGAGTTTGCGCTTGCTCTTGCGTCTGAGCTTGTTCCTGGGTCTGTGTCTGTTCCTGGGTTTGGGCTTGCTCTTGGTTTTGTGTTCCATCCGTTGATCCTGCTTGCACCTGACCGCCTATCGAACCATCTGCTCCAACGCCACCCCCACCCGACTGGACTCCAGCTGATAATTGATCCTCGCTACTTGCGCCTGTGTCGGCAAATGCGGTAGCACCAAGAGAAATTACCAGTGCTGTCGCCACCGCACTTGCGCCTGCCGCCGCCAAAAATTTTGTAGTAATTTTTTTCATACAATTTTTGCTATCTAGTAATAGTTATAACTATGGGGTTTGCATACTTTCATTAACGGCTGCCGAATCGCTAGAAAGACCTTGCATTTGGCTATTAATTGATCCCATATCCTGCACAAGTGCAGTATTTGATGTATCGCTCGGCGAAGTGTTTAAACCATTTTCTGCGACAGGCGCAGATGGCGCAGATGGCGCACTGTTAAGAGCAGCTTGATTATTAGATTGTCGGAACGTGGCAGCATACCAAATACCAAGTGCTATTAAGAGGATGACAATGACACTGAGCACTACTTTACTAGTGGTTGACATAGTGTTCCTAAAATTATTAATAAAGCCCCTACACCAGATAAAGACGACGGGCCTTACATAATATTACACTAGTAACTATTCGTAGCGCAATGCTTCTATGGGGTTAAGATTAGCGGCTCGGCGTGCCGGATAATAGCCAAAAATGATACCAATAAGGGCGCAAACGCCGAAAGCAAGCACAATAGAAAAGACCGAAATAGCCGCATGCATAACGCCAATAGCGCTAATGATAAGAGCTATGGCGCAGCCAAGAACGATACCAATAACACCCCCCACAAAAGTCAGAAGTATTGATTCCATTAAAAACTGCATGTGGATATCTTTTTTCTTAGCTCCAATCGCCTTGCGTAAACCGATTTCGCGAGTGCGTTCTGTTACGGTGGTAAGCATCATGTTCATAATACCAATACCTCCGACGAGTAGTGAGATACCGGCCACTGAAGCAAGTAAGATGGTGAGTGTTCCGGTAATACTTGAAGCAGTAGAAAGAATGTCGGCTTGATTGATAATACTAAAATCGGCATTAGCAGGATTAGAAATATTATGACGCTGTAGTAAAAGTGCCGTAGCGTCATTTTGAACCTGTTGCATAGCACCCGCTGAAGCAGCTTCAATATTAATATCATTGACATATTGATTGCCCGTCATAAACACTTGGGCATCACGCAGCGGAATATAAATGCGATCGTCGACGTTGTTAAAACCCGTACCACCTTTTGCGGCCGCGACGCCGATAACAGTAAATGCAACGCCTTGGATAGTAATCGTCTGTCCGACCGGATCAGCGGTACCAAACAAGTCGCTCGCGGTCGTTGGTCCAAGCACGGCCACTTGGGCTAAGCTACTGGCTTCGGCGTCGGTAAAGAAACTGCCATTAGCAATGGTGAGATTGCGAACACTGGTATAGCTCGGATCAGTACCATCTATGGTGGTATTAGTATTATTAGCGCCGGCGACCACTTGCTCGCGCGTAGAAACTTCTGAAGCAACGCCAACTACATTAGCAACTTGCGAGGCAATTGCTGTAGCATCAGCAACCGTTAAACTTTGAGCACTGCCGCGGCCAGCCGATGGCCCGGAGCCAATAACTCGCGCTGCTGCTGGCGTCACGATGAGTAAATTTGAACCGAGTGATTGAATATTGGCCTGAATAGAACTCGACGCGCCATTACCAATAGAAATCATAGCAATAACCGATGCAATACCAATCACAATACCAAGTACGGTTAAGCCGGAACGCACTTTGTTGCCGAGCAAGGCGGCGGTTGTTTCGTTAAATAAATCTTTTAATTTCATAGATGGATTTTTGACTGATCTATAACTTTTTTATGGTGATTATGAGCATCTTCTACGATAACACCATCGCGAATATGAATAATACGATTAGCGTGCGCGGCGATATCTGGCTCATGGGTAATTAAGACAATAGTGCGATGCTCTTCTTCGTTGAGACGTTGAAATGTGCCCATAACGATTTCACCTGTTTTTGTATCTAGGTTTCCCGTTGGTTCGTCAGCCATAATTAGCGCCGGATCATTTACTAGCGCCCGGGCAATAGCAACACGTTGGATTTGACCACCCGAGAGCTGGTTAGAAAAATGTTGCCAGCGATCTTTTGCCAATCCTGCCGAAAGAAGCGCTTGACTTGCGCGCCCGGCGCGCTCTTCTTCACTTACCAAGGAGCTATACATGAGCGGCAGCATTACGTTACGCATCACCGTTGCACGCGAGAGTAAATTGAAAGATTGGAAGACGAAGCCGATTTTTTGCGAACGAATATCGGCAAGTTGATCATCGGACATTGTCGAGACGTCGCGGCCATCGAGAATATAGGTGCCTGATGTTGGCGTATCGAGACAACCGAGGATATGCATCAAGGTTGATTTTCCAGAACCCGACGGACCCATAATGGCCACAAATTCTCCGTCGGTGATTTTAAACGAGACGCCGCGGAGGGCGCGTGTCTCGTTATCGCCATTGCGATACGTTTTTATAATGTTGTTACATTCAATCATATACTCGCGTAGCGTTTGCTAACCACCAAAGAAGGCGCGGCCGCCGCCGAAGCCGCCTCGCGATACCGCGGCGGCCGCGGCGCTTATCGTAGCTGAACCAGCGCTTGATCCTTGCGTCACAATAAGATCGCCCGCGCTAAGACCAGAAGTAATTTCTGTTTCTGTACCATTAGTTATACCCGTCGTAACTGGTACGTTTTGTGGAGTGGCCTTCGTCGTAACAGTTCCGGCTGTTGTTGTATCCGGCAATGTCTGTACGTATGATCCTCGCCCACCTGGATTACTTTTTACCGCCGAACTAGGAACCAAAACCACATTCGAATCACTTTGTGTCGTAATAGTAGCGGTCACACTCATGCCGGGTTTAATTTCCGTTAAAGCTTGGGTTAAATTCTTTTGAGCATTTTGTTCAAACGTCGCAATAGTTGTTGAAGAAAATCCTGCGGCGCCCGTTGAAAAACCCCCCGCTGCCCTTGGGAAAGTTCTTCCCATTCCCGCCTGCCCACTACCTTGCCCGCTACTTCGCAAAATATCGGCAAAATTAGCAGTACTTGTCGCTAACGCCAGCTTTACGTCGTAATCAACAACGCCGGAGCTCACGGTACCTACGAGCGACATTTCTGAAACATACGCCGGTATAGTTACATTTGGTAAAGCATTAAAGGTGAGTAGCGCTCTGTCGCCAACGTGTACGGTCGCAGCATCAACTTCATTAAGAGAAATATCGGCAATTTTTTGGGTAGTAACAATAGTGGCAACAGCTGTTGAACCACTCACCACATCACCTACTTGTACATTAATATCGCCCACCTGACCAGAAAACGGGGCGGTGATGCGAGTATCGTCATATGCTATTTGAGCCGATTGTAAACTTGCTTGAGCACTGATCAACGAGGCCTGCGCACTTTGCACGCTCGCATTAGTCGGTGGCGCAGTATTGACGTTGTAATTTACCTGAGCAGTTGTGAGCGATTGATTACTGCTCGTCACACTAGAAATCTGTGAATCGATTGTTTGCAACGCCGATGCAACGGTCGACTTATAGGAGCTTATGTTACTGGCATATTTAGTATACTGAGCCGAAATACCATAGACCGCATTAGATAAGTCATTAAGAAAATTTGCCACATACTGTAAATCATTGAGCGCCAAATTAACATGCGACGTAAGGTCCGGTGACGATGTGCTTGTTTGCAGCGATAACGACGCAACGTCAGATTCCCACGTTGGCAGTAAAGTATTAAGTTGACTACGCTCCCTATTTATTTGAACCACCAACACGGGATCATTCGATGTAAAGGTCACGAGATTACCGTTAGTATCGAGAAAACTAAGATTAAATAGCGGTGCGGTAGTCGGATTAGTAAACATCGGATCGATACTAGTGCGTATAAGATTGTTTGTTTGGGTGTAGGCACTAATGAGCTCGGCGACAAGTGATTGGGTGGCGTTAGTAACCGTTGCCTGATCAGCGGCAATTTCTTCTGGTGTCAGACCTTCAACCACCTTGTCATAATTTGCCTGGGCGCTTGCCATATTAGCTTGGGCTTGATCGAGTGAGGAAAGTGCCGTTTGATCATTAAGTGTTACGAGTGTTTGTCCTTGTCGCACCATTTGCCCGGGGGCGACGTTAATAGCCGTCACCTGCCCTCCAGAACCCTGAGGTGTGACATTAACCTGACTCTGACCTTCAACTTGACCTGTTCCACTTACCGTTTTAGAAATAGTGCCAAGGCGCGCCGCAGTAAGCGTGTATGTTGGTATAGTCGGATTACCCGCTCCCGTGGCAAGGGCAATAACTTCGATAATAACTGCGATACTAATAATTGCAGAAATTATTTTATGGGCACCCACATACACGCCAACTTTTTTAATAAAATTTTTCATGGCAAAACGATTATGATTAATTACAGTAATAAAAGTTTTTACTGAATCGGCGGTGCTGCGGGAAGCAGGTGAATAATATTAGCTAAGATTTGCCCTTGACCACCAGGTATGCCGATCACCATAACCCCCTGTCCAACCCGAAACGCGGTCAGAGGAGCTGGCGTACTCGGCGTCGTGCCACCTCTATTTACCACAGTTGTGGTAGAAAAAACGTATATAGTTTTATTTATTGCATCGTGAATATCGTGCACAATGAAACTCGTACCTGTTGCAGTCGTCGTTCCCACCGCTACGATAGTGCCGATAGCCCCGTGATCATTCATAATGCCATTGGGATTAGTAAATACTTGGAAGAAATTAGCGCGACTTGCAGAGAGTGCGGTCGCACCATTGTGGAAATGTTGCCACTGCACTGAATATTGCCCTTGGCGATACCCAATTACCATACCCGTACGAAAAGCAAGAAGCACGACAATAATACCGATAATACTACCGACAACCCACACAACAGTTTTTGAAGCGCGCATAGTGATGAGTAGTTATACCGCTCTCCACTTTCGACTAAAACCAATAACTTTATCAAACGACCAAAAAGTAAAACCGATAGCTACCGCTATACCTACTAAACCAACAACCGGAAGGGCTTCACCGATAGACGTTACAATATCTTGCCAGTGATTAAAAACTAACGCGGGGTTATTATTAGCAAGCGCCCACACCTGACTTACATAGGTGCTGAAGCCAGAAGATGCGGCCTCTTGAAAAAAAAGAAGACCGGCCGTCGCAAGACCGGCCGTCGCAAGACAAGTAACCGAAACCCAAAACATAAGAGAACGTCGAATTGCTTGGCGCATTTTTTCAATCTCTATGCGCTGCAAAATACGCTGTACGAGACCCGCGGGCGGCGTTAATTGATTTGTATTTGTCACTGATATTCTGGGTGTGGTCATATATTATATGGCTTCTATAGTAGCACGATTATATACCCCTTGTACGAAAGTAGACTTTTATTTGGTGCGACTAAGTTGCTGATCTAATAAACCAACCGCTCGACGATAATGGCTTTTAACCGTATTGAGGGGCTTACCCAACGCCTCCGCAATTTCGCGAAAAGTGAGTTGACTATCAAGCCGGAGAAGTACCACTGCCCGATAATCCGCGGAAAGCGTCGACAGCGCCGTCGACAATTCCTCCTGACTCCGCGACGTATCAAAGACATCGCTTGGCAATGGCTCATCAGCAGCAAGCGTCTCTTCAAATAACGTAGTGTCGTCGTGCGTATGTAATTCAGAAAAAGTAATTGCTTTTTTCTTTTTTAACCAATCAAGAGCAGTATTTTTAGCGATAGTAAAAATCCACGTACGAAAATTTCGCTGTATATCAAAACGTCCCAGATGTTTCCATACTTTTACAAAAACATTCTGTACGATATCTTCCGCTTCACTACCACCACCAACATATCGCGCCACGAAACTATACACCGCCCCCGTATGCCGTTGCACAAGTACGGTAAAAGCCTTTTCCGCACCAGCGCGATACTTTTCTACTAATTCAGCGTCACCTAAAGTTGCAAGCGTAGATTCGTCAAAACCTCCCGATTTTTCCAAGGAGTTTTTCTTGTTGGTGCCTAAAAACCTCATAATAGATAATACGAACTAATGCACCTATTACTTTCATTACTATACGATTATAGCAGTAATTTTGGTGTGGACGCCTATATATAATGATTGATACAAAAAAACCGCATTCTCGACATAAGATCGAGAATGCGGTGTTGAGGGGTCTCGCCGAAACTAACGCCGACGATGGCCCCACCCCCCCTGTTGATGGTACCGCTCGCCTGAGCGGAAATCCGGCCGCGGATGATAGTGAAAGTGATAATCATCGCGCCTGCCGTAAAACCGGCGGCTGGTTCGATAATGGTAGTAGTTATAACCACCATATCCACCACCATACCCATAATAATTGGGTTGATAGCCATAGCTATACGGATAATAGCTATAGCCACCAGCACCGTAACACGGCGAGTAGGAGTAGGATGGACAGGTCGGTACATACGCCTGCCAACAATTACCCCAATTCCCGTACCAACCGCATCCACCACCCACGCGGACGTGGACAATATTGCCCACGTCAACCGACACATAGGCGGCGCGAGCTGGTGGCGGCGCACTGATACAGATGGCCACCAACGCGGCCAAAACAATAAATAGAACGTTATTTTTCCTCACAAGACACCTCCTTTCTTTAAAAATGGGTCTTTTGAGGTTTCAAACTAAATTGTAACACACTATAATAAAATAAGCAAGATTAACTAGACGATCGTCCAAGAAGCACTTCAATAACCCGCTCCCCTTCTTCGCTATTTAAAGTAATACTATTTCCTGACATTTTTTGACCAGCAAGAGTAATAGAAATTTTTTCCTTTAGCGTGTCGTCGCGGCGGATAGTAATTTTATATACGGCGCGCCCATGGCGGTATTTCAAACTGCATTCATTCCACGAACGCGGCAGCGAAGGTTCAAATGAAATTGTGTTTCCTAGTTTATGAATTCCGTAAATGTATTCGATGAGCGTCCGGTAGAAAACTCCCGCTGAGCCGGTGTACCACGTCCATCCGCCACGGCCAGGATACGACGGAGCGGTATAAATATCCGAAGCAATAACATAGGGTTCCACGTGATAGACCATCGCCTTCTCTTTTGAATCAGATCGGGTGATAGGATTAATGCGCCGTAAACCTTCTTCAAGAGCATCTTCGTCACCAAGAAGAGCAAATGCTTGAATAGCCCAGAGCGCAGCATGATTGTATTGCGCACCGTTTTCACGAACACCTGGTGGATAGGCGGCGAGATAACCAACATCGATAGTTATTTTATCGAGGGGCGGATCAATAAGTCGAATAGAGTCTCCATCAGCCATTAATTTTTCTTTTATTGATGCAATTGCTTTATGACTTCGTTCTCGATCGCCATACCCACAGAGCACCGACCATGATTGTGCTATTGAATCTATTTTAAATTCCCGATTATTGGAGGAACCGATAGGCGCGCCACTATCGAGAAATGCTCGGTAGTACCAGGCACCGTCCCATGCTCGTTTTTCAATGGCCGCATGGAGATCGTTAATGATACTCGTGTAGCGTTGCACTTTTTCAAGATCGCCAGCGTGTTCGGCAAGCGGAATAAAATGCGACAAGATGTGAATGAGGAACCAGCCAAACCATACACTTTCGCCGCGGCCGGCATCACCCACGCGATTAAGACCATCGTTCCAATCGCCACCGCCCATCAGTGGTAAACCGTGCGCGCCTAAGGTGAGGCTCTTCTCAATCGCCCGAATACAGTGTTCGTATATCGTTGCTGTTTCGGTGGTTTTTTGAGGAATGCCGGCCCAGCGCTTTGTAATAGCAGTAATCATAACGGGGGATTCGATAAATTCGACTCTTTCATTGAGTAGAGTTTCATCGCCCGTTACAGAAACATATAGACTCACCGCCCACGGCAGCCAGGCGTGGTGGTCGGCTACGGTGCTGCGCACGCCGAAATCATTGTGGGTATGCCACCAGTTAAGAGCGTCACCCTCACGAAATTGATGACGAGCGACATTTAGAATATGTTCGCGGAATCGAGAAGGGTTGGTCCACACGAACGCCGCCATATCTTGTAGTTGATCACGGAAGCCGAATGCTCCCGAGGGTTGATAAAAGCCTGTCTTCGCAAACATACGAGATGAGAGTGCTTGATAGAGCAGCCAACGATTTGCCAAAATATTTAATGATTGATCGGGAGTTTGAAAAGTAACTGCGCTCAACTCGGCATTCCAAAACGTTTTTACTTCGGCGAGCGCTTGATGTACTACATCGAGCGAGCGGTAGCGAGTTGCGGTAGCAAGCGCCTGTGACGTGTCGACTTCATCTCCAATACTCACGACACATTCAAACGTTTGACCGGGGGCAAGGGTTATTGTGCGGAACAAGGCAATGCAACTATCGTGCTGCTCTAATGAGCCCGATAAAGTTTTGCGACGCAAGGCAGCGGGCATATCAATGCGCCCGTGAGCACCCAAAAATTCACGGCGATCAGCAGTGAAAGCGCTTTGCGCTCCCCCATCAACGAACATACACCGCTCAAAAAAGTCGTGACGAAATCTGTTGCGAGCAATCATAATACCTGTAGCATCATCACGTTCGATAGCTATATGTGCCCGAGATTTTTCTCGAAACGCATTGAGTACTGGTTCCACGTATGTGGTCAGCGAAATTGTCCGCGCTCGATTACTGGTATTCGTTATACTAAAGACACAAAGTTTTATTCGATCATGGGTCGGCACAAAAATAGTTAGCGCGGTCTTGATTTCAAATGAGAGCGATTCGAAAACGCTGTAGCCGGTACCGTGCCGCACAATGTAGGGATTGGTAATTTTTGTTGGCGATGGTGTTGGACTCCACACAACACCCGTTTCTTCATCGCGTAGATAAAAGGCTTCTCCAGAATGGTCGAGTAATTTATCGTTTTGCCACGGGGTAAGGCGATTATCAAAACTATCAATTGACCATGTTGTTGCCGCCCCGCTTTCTGTTACCAGCGTACCAAATTGTTCGTTAGCAATAATATTCACCCATGGCGCTGGTGTACGACTTGTTTTAGAAAGATATAAAACATACTCGCCCTGATTTTCATCAAAACCACCAATGCCATTAGCGAACGTCAGTCCGCGTGGCCGGGCCAATTCTTCTTTCTTGAAAACCGCCGTCTTAGCAACCGTTAATTTTGCGGGAACGACAGCGGGCGGGCGAACCGTTAACTCCTTGACCTGCTTTTCCAAAGACCCCTTATCGCTATCAAGCCAGAGACGGCTGAGCGCGCCAATCAATTGCACGTCCGCAGCATCCATCAACACAGTTTTAAGATGAAATACAGAACCTTTTTCAGAACCGCCATTGGGATCAGCGAGCTGACGAATGAGTAATCCAACATCGTCTTCGAATGTTTTTATGTATCCCGCCGGATATTCATTAAGAATAACAAGATCAACGGGTACATTTTTATACTGACAGTATCGATAAAAAAGTAAGACCGCGCGGATAAACGGAATATCGCCGGCATTAGAAATTCGCACAACGATAAGCGGCCGATCACCCGAAATGCCATATTTCCAAAGGGTTTGCATATACGACGTTCCCTTGAAGAAACGCTCAGGTAAACACTGACTGAATTCAAACGAAACAATACCCGAGAGAAGACGCTGGAATAGGTTGACGTGGTACGGCGTTACCCCAATAGCACCAAGTGCATCGACCGCCCGCGCCGGTCGATGGAAAAATTCTGTATAGCGAAAAGGAATTCTTGTTTTTTGATATTTTGTTGCGATACGTAGCGCCGCTTCTTCCGTTGGTGCTACGCCGGTAATAAATGACAAGGATACTGATTGACCGGCAGCAATTGTCACTCGTTTTGTGAGAGAAAAAATTGGGTCAAGAGTGTGCTCAGGATGCTCGGTAGCCGCGAGACTCGAGAGAATACCCGGAGGGGTCGCAAGTGATCCGTGTCGACCCAAAAAATCTTCGCGAGCCATGCGCGCCGTAACAGGCATCTTGTCGCGATAATGTCCAACAAGCGTGTGGAACAGAGCAATATTGCCTTTTGCATCACTTGAGTATCGTTTAGATAAAGCAATAGTCGCTATAGCGGGGT
>JAJYGQ010000005.1 GCA_021785065.1 bacterium | reverse complement strand
CGATCTGTTTGACGACACTACGGGTCCGGGCATCATTTCTCGTATTGTTGACGAACAGTGGCGAAGGGATCCCGGAGCATTAGAGCCTCCCCCTGAGGTACTAAAAGATATATGGAGGCCATTTAAATGCTTTAATGTCTTGCGTCTTATAGACCGCATTCGAAAGCAAAGAATAATTAAGATTGGAAGCGGTAGTATTGATCTAGACCGAGCTACAGAAAGAAATTCCTCGTGGAAAAATGCCGCCCGATTCCAACACCTCTATATCGGCAATCCCCGGAAAGGAATTTCGCCCCTCCGTTGGCTTTTATTTTTAGCCAGAGGATTTGACGCGGTCCCCATTACGCTTCGCCCAACATTTAACAATATCATCGGTAACCTACTCCTCGAAGTGGAGGACTCAGTACCTTTAGCAGAAAATTTATGATTGGAATATCATAGAGCTCACCCCAGCCGCGAGACAAAAATCTCGTGGCTTTTTTAACGAAAAGTTGACTAAGCTCTGATTATTTGCTATAGTGTACGGGTAACTTCATATCTCAAGAGTTTCGTTGCATGAGACCAGTCTCACCAATCGTGGCGTAAGCCTTTCAAAACCCTCGAGAGGTAGCCACGATTTATTTTTAACGGCTTCAGGTTATAGGCCCTTTGCGGTCTTATTAGAGTATGTATCAACACAAAGGCCGCTCGTTCGGCTCGCATTCTTCATCTAGGTTTACTCGAGGTCCACGTCGTTTTCCTGCTAAAAATTTTAGCCGCGCCGGTGGACGCTTTGCAACGCCTCGCATCGACGTATCTCGTTACATCAATAAAAATATTACTCCGGGAAAAGCGCCGGAACCTTTTGTCGCACAAAATTCTTTTAGTGATTTTGCGATTTCTGAAAAATTGAAGGCAAATATTGTCGCCAAAGGTTACCCATCGCCTACTCCCATTCAGGACAAAGCTATTCCTGTGGTTTTACAGGGCGCCGACGTTCTCGGCATCGCCAACACCGGTACCGGCAAGACCGCGGCGTTTTTGATTCCGCTCGTTGATAAAGTCGTGCGCGATCCTAAAGAATTAGCGCTCATCGTCGTACCAACCCGGGAGCTCGCTTTGCAAATCGACGACGAGCTTCGCGGCTTTGCTCGAGGGCTTGGTATTCATTCTGTGGTCTGCGTTGGCGGCGCCTCTCTCACCCAGCAGATGCGCAATCTTCGTTATCACAATAATTTTATTATTGGCACACCGGGCCGCCTTAAAGATCTCATCGATCGTCGAGCCCTCAACCTTGCGCATTTTAAAACTGCGGTCTTAGATGAAGCTGACCGAATGTTGGATATGGGTTTCGTGCGTGATATGCGCGCGATGATGGCCCAGATGCCTAAAGAAAAGCAAACGCTCTTTTTCTCCGCCACTATTTCGTCAGACATTGAAGCGCTGGTCGCTGATTTTTTGCGCGCGCCTGTTAGAATTTCCGTTACTACCGGCACAACGGCAAAAAATATCGAGCAAGACATCGTTCGCGTCGCGCCCGGTCATAATAAATTGGATATATTGCACGATATGCTGAAAGCGCCCGAATATGAGCGCGTGCTTATTTTCGGTCGCACGAAACACGGCGTTGAACGCCTCGCTCAAACGCTCGCCGGCCGCGGTTTACGCTCCATATCAATTCACGGCAATAAGAGCCAGCCGCAACGCCAGCGCGCCCTCGATGATTTTAAAAATAATCGCGCCACCAT
This sequence comes from bacterium, assembly GCA_021785065.1. Lineage (GTDB taxonomy): Bacteria > Patescibacteriota > Minisyncoccia > Phycocordibacterales > JAKAEA01 > JAKAEA01. The sequence continues at coordinate 8,861 of JAJYGQ010000005.1, read as the reverse complement.
TCTCGTGGCGACCGACGTCGCCGCGCGCGGTCTCGATGTTAACAACATCACCCACGTCATCAACTACGACATACCAGCCACCCACGAAGATTATATTCACCGCATCGGCCGCACTGGCCGCGGCAACAAAAAGGGTAAGGCTTTGACGTTTGTGGAGTAGTTATAGTTCAAGGTTTTATACCAATCATCAGCCAAACAAAGATTGTTACCAATTCAATAAAACCGCAGTAATGCGGTTTTATTGAATACTGTTTAAGTTTTTCTTACTGTGCTCTACGCGTTATAGAATCGTCACATCGCGGACAATCTGTGCAGTAACAGTGCTTGAAGCGTTTACACCATAGACACGAACATGGTCACCGTTCTGAATATTTGCAAACGGGAGTGTAGCCCAGTTACGGCTTACTACTTCCGCATTCGTTTCAAGATTTACAGTATACACTGTTCCATTTGAGGTTGTAAGTGTCAGCGATGAAGCGCCCACGTTACTCGCTACGCCGATGTAATCGCGAGGATAGCCGCTACGAATACCTTGTGCTGTATGCGCGTTCGTTTGTTCCTGCGTTGTGAGTGTCGCACGATACGTCCAATCACGAACAAGCTGTGCATTTACAGTCCAATTCGCATTTGAGGCAATCGAGCCCTGAATTCCTACGAAATCACCGACCTGAAACTCGGTCGCGTAATTCGTGGTTCCTACCGGATAGATTGATGCGGACGATGGTATAACCACTGTCCAAGTACCGCCCCAGCTACTCACCGTCATGCTACCGTTTGTAATCGAGACGATCGTGCCGCGAAGGAGAACATTACCATCTTTACCAACGTTGAGTACTTGCGGTTTAGGGTTCGCTACCCCATTAACCGAAGTCGTCGTTTGTGCCGAGGCAATAAATGTTGTGGCGAAAAAAGCAGCTACCGCGAGAATACCCGTTCCTACAATAATTTTTTTGGTCATATATATTATTTTTTATTTTTAACCTTTAAAAACTGCTTCGATATTATATACAACCTTAAAATTTTAACCAGAATCTATCGGTGTTAATAAATTCTTGACAAACAAGCTAGCTCGTGGTGGCTGGCCGTGTGGGAGGGTATCCGAACTATTTTAAGTCACTAAACATAAAATTTGCAATTGCCGGTAAAATATGTAATATAATTCCGGATTTTAGAAAGGAGATACTCTTGAAAAACAATGTTTTTCTCTTGGTTGGTCAACGTGGTTCCGGAAAGAGTTATTACGGCAAACGTCTCGTGGAAAATCATCCTGAATTGACAGTAGTAAGCCGCGATGAAATCCTTGTGAGGCGCTTCGGTTCCGTGCACACTGACCCGTATTCCGGCGCAGGTTATTACGCCCAGGAAATATTGTACCGTTTGCTACGAAGGAAACTCGGGACACAAACAAACGTAAAGCTCCTGCTCGATTGTTGGACCAGAGACAGCAGGGAAAGAAAAAACCTGCTAAGGAAACTTAGAAGTTACGGAGCTAATCGCGTTGTTGCTCTGTACTTCGTCACCCCACTCAAAACCGTCGAGACCTGGTTTTGGCAAAAGCCGGGAATTGCAAAAATCAGAGATATGAAAAATCACCAAGGTGAAAGACTTTCTTTTTTCTCCGATGATGCTCCCCGCCACGATCACGAACTCTTCCATAAACTGGCGTCCAAGATTGATTCCGACGGATTCGACAAGGTCATGCGGATCGACCCCACAAAAAAACTTGTTGTGCTCGTTTAACCTAGCCGCCCCGTACAAATTATGCGGGGTGGTTTTTTATTGAGTGTAAAAATGGTACCTCACTAGCTGGCCGCGTGGGAGGGTATTCGAACCGTTATTTTCACTTAGAGCTGTAATTTAAACTCCCGAGCATATTTTACGATATCCTCTTTGTCATAATATACATCCGGTTTGATTTTTGTTATTTCTATCGGTTCATCACGCCCTTCCAAAAATAATCGCCATGTGGGAATTTTTATAATAATCTTGGAATTACCTGAAATATAATTGAGAGAAAGCGGGTTCGCGCTACCTCCCCTAGTATCTTGGCCGATTAAAGTAGCTCTTTTACTTATTTTAAATGGAATCAAGAAAAGTTCTGTAGAACTAAAACATGAGCCGTCAATCAAAATTACAATAGGGACATCAATGAATACAGTCGGATTATGATTGAGTGTTCTTGGTTTTCTTTCCAACTCTCCGTTTTTAACTCTGATAATGTGCGATGTGACAAAATCTTTATCAAAAAAAATGCCGGCAAACGCTTCGGCACCAAAAGAATTGCCGCCCGTATTCCCCCGCACGTCTATTACTGTTTTGTCATATGAATCTAAATTGTTCTGGCATAGTTTGATGAGCTTCTCCCCTTGAAGAATTGACTCTTCTTTATTGGCAGCCGACCATCGTTTTATCCTAAGATACAAAACTTGATCTTGAATATTATATTCATAAAAATCATCTTTGTTGCCATTCTTTATATTTCCTCTGACAAGTTGAACGTTCGCATGCGGATTATCAAGACATTTAAGAATTGAAGAGATGAAAGCAATCCCGTTCCCGATAAAAGCATTTTCATCAGTTATGAGTTGGGAAGTTTGAGATATAAAAGACTGCTTCTCACCCGACGTCAAAAACGGATACGTTTCCAAAATTTTAGAATAAACGCCGCGCGCTTCCTTATAGGTAAGTTCTGGTATTAAATTGCTGTTTTCCATTGTGTTTTATCGGGCTGGCCGTGTGGGAGGGTATCCGAACCGAATTAATCACGTTATGTGTGCCTTATCATTCCACGTTATAAGCTTCCATTTTTTCTTTGGCTCGGTATAGAATTTCATAATTGTGATGCCGGTATTTTGTATACCAACGCCATTCATGAGAACAGCCGCTTGCTCTTCTGTCATTGAATCGCCCAAAAGAGCGTAGAAGACAAGGAACTTCAGATAAGCGCCGTGTGTGACCACGAGTATGTTCTCGTGCGATAATTGTTCAAGGTAAGTAATTGCTTTGCGTGCCCGTTCCTGAAGATGATGAAATAGTTCCTGCTCTCCAGCCTCCCACTCCGGCATATCAAGCTTTTTTCGCATTGCCTCCACGAGTTCTGGCCTTGATAGGTGTTTAAATTCTGCCAGATATTCAAAATCACCTTTGCGTTCCAGGAAAAGGTCATTTTCAAGAACAGAAATATGTTTTATCTCATTGATAGCTTGTGCTGTCTGTTTTGAACGAATTTTTGAAGTTTCTATAACGATGTTGATCGGGATACCATCAAAACGTTGGGCCAGTGCTTTTACTTGCGCTTCCCCATTTTCTGTCAGAGCATTGTTCTTTCCTCTACAATGTCGATCAATGTTGCCCTGTGATTCTCCGTGCCGGACAAAATAGATGGTTTTTATTAGAGTATTCACGTAAGTTCAATTGGAACTACGTCCGGACAAACCCCGCGGTGTTATGCCACATAAACGTAATCTGTTCGGCTCCGCTGTTGTTTTTAAGTCCTTTAAGCTTCTCATCAGACAGTGAATCAAAATCAGCTTTTTGGCCGTTATTTTTCATAATCGACAGGTCGGCGCCAGATACCATGAAGATAGCGGGAGTTCCGTCATTTAAGACAGTATCTCGCCTCCACGAAAATGGGTCGTGGTCGCTTCTACAAAAAGAATTCATTTTAAAATAGTCATCTGACATAACAGTATTCTAGCACCCGTTGTGTGTCTTCACAATTTCCAAGCATTCAGCATATGCCTCCGCCTTGCCGCTTATAAATTCATTTAAACCGTAAATTTCAATCTTTTCGCCAGCCCATATCTTCTTTCTACTTTCGGCTTTGTAATTCTTCGCTAGCGTCGCGATGCGCGACTCCACGCTATCGCCGGTAATTTTTTCCAGGAATCCTTTTGACATTAATTCAAGCGTTTCTTCATACAGATTTTGCAGGTTTTCCCACAGTTCAAATGTTTGGTATTTTTCATCTTCCTGAATCATCTCCCACTCCTCCGGTTCAACCTCGACAAAATCATCATCCTCTTCGGAGTATTCCTGGCACATAATCAGAAACGGAAAGTAAAAATTTCCGTGCTCGTGGCAGTATTTTAAGATTGCTATTGCAAGGTCACGCGATATTCTCATTATTTAATGGTTTTACTGTCTTCCCAGCCGTCTTTAGTCCTTCTATAACCCGCGTACGCCAAAAATAATCTGGCGAAGCTGTGTAAGTATTCGGAGGCCGTTTCCGGAGTAATGTCTAGATTATTCTCCTCTTTAAAAATCTGGATAGTATCCGCTATTAGCTCGTCGCTAAATTTAAATGGTTTGTATGACTCCATCACCCGATCATTGATCAGATCAGAAAAAAGATCAACCGAAATTAAACCCGGACATACTGGCCGCGAGCCGTAAAGTGCAGGTATCCCTTATCGCGTAAAACTTGAAGCTGTTGGCGAATTTTGTCTTTGATATGTTTGTTATCCGGATGTTTTTGAGCTAACACGTTTTCAAAGGCATAAACGTCTTCCAGAGAAAATTCTTTTGACGGCAACTTCTCGACATAATTCATAATGTCGAGAAGCCATCCTTTTGCCGTGATTTCTTTTTCTTCCCGCAAAAAGAGCGTCTTCTGCCAATTCTCAAGAACCTGTTCTTTCGGCTCAATTTTTCGATCTTTGATGAAAAAGATTTTGCCGGTCTGTGGTATGTCGTATAGCAGAATATTGCAGCCAATCCAACCGGCTCGACGAGCTGTTGGCGAAAGCGGTTTACGCTTCTCGACTATTTCTGGAACAAAAAAATGTTTGGGTATAACGAGAAAATTTTTTACTTCAAAGTTTTGTAAGTCGTAATTTAGCAAAAAGAAATTCGGGTTATTGGTGCTTTGTAGCCGCTCAATCATAGTGCTATAGGCACCATCGACGATTCTGTTCCCCGTTTCTCCCTGCTTACTTTTGAGCTCATAATCTTCTTTACAGTTGGAGCAATAGAAATCAGCGACTGGCCGATTATTAGCATATCTGTCTATTTTCAGCTGCCCACAATTAGGACAGAAAATTTCTTGGCCGACCCAATTTTCAGTCACGACTCGTATTCGTTGGGCAGAGCTTTTGTAGTCGCTGGCAATGGCTGTGTCTATGGTTGTGTTCATATTTGAGAATAATTTCCAGTATCGAGTAGTGACTCTGTTTTTATTTTTAAATTTTTATTTCTCTTGACAATCAAACTAAACTGTGTTGGCTGCCGGTCAGGGACTCGAACCCCAATACCCGCCTCCAAAGGGCGGTGTCCTACCATTAGACGAACCGGCAAAAAAGCGCTTACGCGCGCATTTAGCTTAGCTTATTTTTCGCTCTGACACAAATTCACCACCGCAAGTTCCAGAGGAAGTTGCGGAATTGGCGTTGCGCGAAGGGCAACCGCCGCGTCAATTAATGCGGTAATAGTGCGTGAAGAAATACCCGCGGCCAATTCGGGAGTATTGATAAATTTTTTATCTTCATCAGAAAAATGATTAATGAGATGAGCGGCAGTAGCGGGACTTACCCGCACCAACAACACTGCCCGAGCAAGATCAAGCACGAGCGTTGTAAAAAGTGCCACGTCAACATTATCAGCAACCGCACGATGTAGCGCCTGGAGACTTTGCTCAGGATTGCGTGTGGCGAGACCAGCAACAAAATCGCGAACGAGCGCGCCGCGAGGTGAACCAGTGAGCGTTTCCACATCGGCTCGAGAAATTTTTCCACTTTTGGCACCGAGCACTTTTTGCAGGACACCTAATGCATCGCGAAAGGAACCATCACCTAAAAGAGCAATTAACTCGGCAGCGGCAGGCTCAAGAGTGATTCCCTCGCGCTTAGCAATGTCCACGACGGTTGCACGTAGCGTTTCTAGTGAAGGTTTTTTGAAATTGAAAACTTGGCAACGAGAAATAATCGTATCAGGAACCTTTTCAAATTCAGTCGTCGCAAGAATAAAGATGACATGCGCCGGTGGCTCCTCAAGTGTTTTGAGTAGCGCATTCCATGCTTCTTTCGTGAGCATGTGGGCCTCGTCAATAATGTACACCTTCCAAGGTGATTCAAGCGGCGACACCGCAACGCCATCACGAATTGCTTTTATATCATCAATGCCGCGATTAGATGCGGCATCCATTTCATAAACATCATTTATACTTACACCAAGTGCGTGAGCAAATATGCGCGCCGTCGAGGTCTTGCCCGTACCGCGCCCGCCAGCAAAAAGATAGCTATGCGCTGGCGTCTTTGTTGCCACCGCTTTCTCTAAAACAGTTTTGACTTCATCTTGCCCAATAATTTCAGCAAATGACTGTGGGCGATATTTTCGATACAACGTTGTTTCGGATATAGCACGTGAAGATGGCATACAGCTATTATAAGAATTTTTTCGTTTTTAGGAAAGATAATTAAAAAGACCGTTCAACGCGCGTGGGGCACACGTTGAACGGCCAAGCAGGCAGTAAGACAAAAGGAGGGGGGCCTGCGATTTAGGACTACGTCTAATCTTCGGTAATCTTAATATCATCAAGATTTTTTGTCAATATTTTTATTGCATCTGTTGCGGTTGCAGCTTCCATAAGCTGCGTGCGTAATTGAGCGGCGCCATCCCAGCCAGTAATGTAAGCCTTAAAATGCTTTTTCATAATGGCAAAACTTTTTATATCGCCAAGTAGTTCATCGAAAAGTTTGATATGCTCAATGAGCGCAGTAATCCGCTCAGATGAAGTAATCGATTCAGTAGATCTACCGGAAAAAAGCCAAGGGTTACCAAAAATCGCCCGACCGAGCATTACCCCATCAGCGCCGGTGGCAGCCGCTTTTGTTTTGGCATCAGCTAGATCCCGCACATCACCATTACCAAAAATAAGAGTACGCTGGTCGGGGTCTATATCTGCTTGTACTGTATCGCGAATTTCTACCGCTCGCCGTATCTCATCCCAGCGCGCTGGCACTTTAGACATTTCTTTACGCGTGCGGGCGTGGATAGTAACCACCGCGGGTGCTTCGGCAAGTAGCGCGGGTAACCAAGTTTCAATTTGATTGATATTCCACCCCAGACGAGTTTTAACAGAGACCGGAAGATTTCCCGCTCTCATTTTGGCGGCACGAATTATTTCGCCGGCCCGCGCGGGAGTTTTTATTAATGCCGCGCCAGCACCTTGCCGTTCAACACTGCGATCAGGACAGCCCATATTTATATCGATACCATCGAAGCCAAGACGCACCGCGAGTTCGGCTGCCGCGTGCATATACTCCGGCGTGGCGGTAAAAAATTGAGCGACGATGGGACGCTCAGCGTCGGTAAAGAGTAGATCGCGCATAAGTTTAGCTCGGCCACGCTCGTCGGCTCGCGCAAGACCATCAGCTGATACAAATTCTGTCCACAGAGCGTCAGGCATACCACGCGCTGCGATAATGCGCCGAAAAGCTGCGTCGGTCACGTCGGCCATCGGCGCTAACGTTAAAATCGGCCGCGCTGCGACCCGGGCTTTTTTATGCACCTCATCCCAAAAACCCTTTACAATGGGGCTAGAAAATTTCATCCGAGAATCCTATCACAGTTGCCTTGCTGCTGTTAACTCTGCCAGAGAAAGTGTTATATCATCGCCAGGCTTTAAATTACCCGCAATAATTTTATCAGCAACTGCCTGCTCAACCGTGTCTTGAATGGCTCGTGCCATTGGTCGCGCGCCAAATTTTGGATCTGTACCAAATTGCACTACAAATTGCAGTAATTCATCAGTAATTACTAACCGCACCCCTCGATCCGCCAAACGAGCAACAAGTTTCTGGAGCTGCAGACGAGCAATGCCCGCAAGTTGCTCACTGCCCAGAGGGTGAAAGACGATAATGCCATCAAAACGATTCAGTAATTCGGGACGGAATATACTACGGTGAATAATAGTTTCTAAAATAATTTCTCGAGCGTGCGATAAATCTTTTCCGGCCCGCACCGCATCCCAAATGAGATCAGCGCCAGCATTCGACGTAGCCACAATAAGCAGGTTGCGACAATTCACTTTTTTACCTTCACCATCAGAGAAAAATCCTTCATCGAGAATTTGTAGAAAAAGATTTTCTACCTCTGGCGTTGTTTTTTCAAATTCATCCAGAAGCAGCACACCGTAGGGATGTTCACGCACCATATCCGCTAAAATACCGGGTGCACCTGCGGCTTGGCCGATTAATTTTTCTAGTGCATCGGCAGCTGAGTATTCCGACATATCTAAGCGAGCAATACCGGCTTCTCCCCCCGCCGCACCAACACCAAAGAATACTTCAGCTAACACTTTTGTCGTTTCTGTTTTTCCTACCCCTGTCGGTCCCAAAAAAAGGAACGAAGCGAGTGGCCGAGCAGGGTTATTAATACCAGAGCGCGCCCGCCGCACTGCCGCCGCCACCGCCCGCACTGCTTCATCTTGACCAATAATGTGCTGCTGCAGCAGTTTTTCTAAACCCAACAGCTTCGCACGCTCACCTTCATCAATCACACCCATCGGAATACCTGTTTTGAGGTGCATAAAATGCTCAACGTCCTGGCGACTAACTACCACCAATCCACGCTGTGTTGCTGTTATTTTAGGCACTAATTCATACAAAATATTGAGAGATTTTTCTGGTTGTATACCAGAAACTACATACCGATCCCCTGCTTCTTCCAACGCCCGCAGCGCCTGGTAGGTAAATAAAATCGGCGCTCGTTTTTCTACCGCCACCACCGCTTGCTGCAATACCCGCAATGTGCCCGCTGCACCAGTTTCTTCTAAAAACACTTCCCCGAATCGTTGACTGAGGGCCGGACTCCGCTCGATAAGTATCTGGTAGTTACGCTCAGTGGAAAGCGCTACAATGCGC
>JAJYGQ010000006.1 GCA_021785065.1 bacterium | reverse complement strand
GGTGGGCGGTTTAATAATTGGCGACCTGCTCATGCTCTTTTCGGCGCTGTTTGAGCGCGGGTATTGGCTCTACACGTTACTTTTTATTTTAGATTTTTGGGTGGTATTTGAAACGGAAACGCGCGGCGCGGTGCTCGGTTTTCTTGGCGGCATTGCTCTCGTTGCTCTTCTCCTCGGTATCTTTGAACGTGACCGTCGCTGGTTGCGACGTACTGGGTGGGGTATTGTCATTGGCCTCGCCGTCATCCTCGCACTCTTTTTGGTTCTGAAAAATAATCCGATTATGAAGAGTAATGGTACGCTACAGCGCTTTGCCAACATTTCAATTCATAACACTACCACTCAATCTCGTCTTATTCTCTGGGGTATGGCCTGGCAAGGCTTCTTAGAACGACCGGTGCTTGGTTGGGGTCAAGAGAGCTTTAATTATGTCTTCAATAAATACTATGACCCGCGACTCTATGTGGATGAGCAGTGGTTTGATCGCGCGCATAATATTATCTTTGATTGGTTAGTAACTGGTGGCGCGCTCGGTTTCCTCTCGTACGCTGCACTTTTCGGCGCGATAGTGTGGTACATCTGGATGGGTAAACGTGACAGCATATTTCGTGACGATGAAACTGCGACTAGTTGGCGAAGTCTGCGGCAGTGGCGTCGCTGGGGAGGAATGACGGGCGAAAATCCCTTTTCGGTTGCTGAAAAAGCGGTGTTGACCGGTATGCTTGCTGGGTATCTGGTGAATAATATGTTTGTGTTTGATAACATCGCCAGTTATCTCTTCTACGTAACTATTGCGGCGTATGTGTATGCTCGTCGCACAATGTTGCCGGCTACTGAAACGACACCACCACAAACACCAAGTACCTACCAGCCTAACCGTGTGATTTTGCCTATTACTGCGGTGGTGCTTATCCTTACAATTTATTTTGTAAACGTGAAGCCACTGATGGCCAACATTGACTTAATTGCGGCAATTAATCCATCGACGCAACCAACTGTTGATCAGACAATCGCTGCTTATCAAAAAGCACTCTCATGGCGATCGTTTGGGGATCCTGAAATTCGTGAGCAGCTTTTCGGTACGCTTGATCAGATTTCAACGCAGGTTGCTAATTCGGCGCAGCAAAGTGGTACTGGTCAACCTGATCCAACGCTCGTGGCTGCCGAAGATAAAATGGTTGCTTTTGTGGAGCAACAAGCAGACATCCAAATTTCTCGCACGCCGAATGATGCTCGCTACTTCCTGTTGCCTGGTTCCGTGCTCGCGAGCACTGGTCAATATCAAGCGGCTTTGCCGATGCTGCAACGGGCGGCCGTTCTCTCACCCCGAAAACAAACAATTCTCTTTGAGTTAGCTTCGGCATATATTGGTGAGCAAAATTTTACCAGCGCGCTCAGTACGTTAAAGACAGCGTATGAATTAGATACTAAAGATCAAGATGCACAGCTTCTCTATGCTGCTGCCGCTATCTACGATAAAAATGATGCGCTTGCTAATAAAATTCTTCAAGGACCGCCTGCAGTTGCCACCACAACGATTGCTATGAATGACGCTATTCTTCATGCGTATTATTATGCCGGTGACTATCAGCAGGTAGTCAAAATGTGGCAAGAGCGTGTGGCAGCCGATCCTACAAACGTTAATAATTATGTCTCACTTGCGGGTGCTTACTTATTGCTCAAGGATAACGCAGATGCAATTGCCACACTTAAAAAAGTTGAAGTTTTAGAACCGCAAGCAAAATCGCAAGTTGAGCAGTATATTCAAGCGATTCAGCAAGGAAAAATCTCTTAGTCTCGTTTGACAGCGGCAATCAATATGTTATACTAGAATCTGTGAGTGCAAGGGTTTCGACTCTGGCATCTCTCAATGTAGCGAAAAGACCTGCTTCGGCAGGTTTTTTTCGTGTTTTTTCTTTAAAATGGACTGCCGGAATATTTGTGTCGATGCTAAAATGGTGTGCTATACTTGATTAAGAGGATTGTATGCAGAATTGGTTGACGGTCGCACTCACATACTACATTGTTTTGGAGCTCGCCCCGTCAGCCAATTTTGGACGCAATTCTCATTAAGGTATTATAGGAACGTGATTGAAATTAATGAACATGTGCCTCTGAATGAGCACGGTACTTTTCGCGTCGGTGGCCCGGCTCGTTTTTTTGCTATTGCAACTACTCATCAAGATGTGCAAGAGATAAAGAGGTTTAGTGTTTCAGATGGCCTGCCGTTGTTTGTGCTGGGCGGTGGCTCAAACATGCTTTTTGGTGATGCCGGTTTTTCGGGAGTGGTAATGAAAATGGCTATTGGTGGGATTGCTGCGCATGGAGAAATTGTGGTGGCGGGCGCGGGAATTGATTGGGATGTCTTGGTAGCCTGGACTGTTGCGCATGGGTTGTTTGGTTTAGAAAATCTTTCGGGAATTCCGGGGACGGTTGGTGGAGCGGTTGTGGGTAATATTGGAGCGTATGGAAAAGAGATGGGTGACTATTTAGAATGGGTGACTGTTGTTGATGGGGAACGGGTGCGGCGGTTATCGCCTCGCGAATGTCACTTTGGCTATCGCTCCAGTATTTTTAAAACACCAGCGGCAAAAGGATGGGTGGTAACGGAGGCGGCATTTAAACTTAGTCATAAGCCAGCGCCCGCTCTACAGTACCCCGATCTTATTGATTATTTTGAACGTCGGGGTGTGGGGCGAGAAGAGGTGACGCCGCCGGCGTTAAGATCAGCCGTGCTAGACATTCGTGCCGCGAAGCTACCGGATCTGGGGCAGGTGGGTACGGCCGGATCTTTTTTTAAAAATCCCGTTATCGATCGTTCTGTTTTTGAAGCTCTGAAAAAACGTTTTCCGGAAATGCCCGGGTTTCCTGAGCGGAATATGCCTGAGCGGGTGAAGGTGCCGGCTGGTTGGTTGCTTGATAAGGTGTGTGGTTTTAAGGGGAAGCGTTGGGGCGCGGTGGCGGTGCATGATCGGCAGGCGCTGGTGTTGGTGGCAGGGAAGGGTGCGGCGGCGACCGACGTCGCGGCCGCCGCCGCAGAAATGGTGGCGGCCGTTGCGGCCGCCACCGGCATTACCCTTGAGCGAGAGGTTGAATATCTTTTTTAATAGGAAAGAGTAAACGAAACGCAGTTTCTTGATCGCTGCTTGCTACATGTATTGATCCTCCAAACTCGGCTTCAACAATTTCTTTTACAATAGACAAACCAATACCATTACCACGCTCATATGGTTTAGTGGTAAAAAATGGATCAAAAATTTTCTTCATTAATTCCTCTCGAATTTTTGGACCTGTATTACTAATACGTATAGTCACGGTCGTCGCTTCTTCTGTGTACGTAATGGTGCACACGCGCGGGAGGCCAAGCTCGTTTTCTTCGCAGGCATCAATAGCATTAGCAATAATATTAACGATCGCTTGGTGAAAGCGCAACGGACTACCGTGTAAAAAAATCTCTTTGCCATTACGTAGTTCTATTTGTACATTTGCTACACGACTCTTGTATGCCAATATAGTTACCGCTTTCTCAATCTCTTCTGTTACAGAAAACATAATTGCTTCCGCCACTGGTTCTCGAATGTGTGTGCTAATGGCGGTCATGAGCGTACGCATTCGATCAATGGCTTGCAAAGCTTGATCAACGTGCTGCTTAAGCTCTTTTGTTGAAGAAAATCGATACTCTTTAAGATGCTCAATGCTGAGGGTAACAGCCGTTAGAGGATTAACTAAGTCATGAAAAATTCCCGACGATAATTTCCCGACTTTAGCAAAACGATATAGCGTATTGAGGCGCCGCACCCTGTATGTAATTTTTCTATTTGAAAGCCATAGTACTCCGGTAATGGTAAAAAAGAGAATGACAAAGTCAGTGGCGTGATGAAACTGTAACGGATACTCCCAAAACCAATGAGGTTGCACGATGGCTTTAATTTGTAAATCCCACAGAAGTAACGTGATTATCGAAATAATGCCAGCCACAACAAAACTGTACGCGGTGCCAACTAAGACACTCGCGATAGCAATAACGAGCACTGAACCAAGTAGGGCGTGTTGGAAATTTGCACCCCATATAAAACTGGCGTAGGTAGTTGCGGCAATAAGAATAAGGATGAGACCATGAGTGGCCAATTGTGACATACCGCTCCGCGAAAGCCATAGTAGCCCACCAATAAGAACGATAAATCCAGAAAGGAACCAGAAATTAATACCGTCGTATCCAGCCGGTGCTGCATAGAATATAGCAACACTGGCGAGGATACTTAATCCGACAATAAGTGTAACTAAAATTATATTGAGAATAAATTCTTGTTGCCATTCATCCGTAGCATTATATTTTGGTTCAAGAAAAATTCGATATAGTGCACGAAAGAGATTCATAGAGGGGCTATCAGGATATATGATCTGCTTTGTATCCACGTCCAGCGACGGTGTGAATGATGCGATTACGTTTTGTATCGTGAATTTTTTTACGGATATTGAGAATGTGTGCTTCTATTGTGTTAGAAAAGGGGTCTGCTTCGGCATCCCACACGTGTTCCATGATGAGGCCGCGCGAAACAACCTGCCCGCGGTGGCGCATTAGAAATTCTAGTAACGAAAACTCTTTTCGCGTCAAATATATTTCGCGTGAGCCGCGAGATACTTTCTGCTGTATAGTATCTAAACGTAAGTCGCCAATTTCAAGAATGTCTGGTTCAATTTTTTGTGGGCGGCGGGTAAGTGCGCGAACACGGGCGGCTATTTCTCGAAACGAGAAGGGTTTGGCTATATAATCGTCGGCGCCAATATTAAGAAGTCGCACTTTTTCTTCAACAGTGGCATTAACCGAAAGCATGAGAATAGGGAAGCATCGACCCTGTTGGCGCAGATCGCTACATACTGCACATCCATCTTTCTTAGGCATAATGAGGTCGAGAATAGCAATATCATAATCATTTACTCTGCCTAAGTATGAAGCTTCATCACCATCATTCGCTGTATCAACAACAATCCTTTCTTCTTCAAAAATCCGCTGAAGTGATTCTCGTATAGCTACGTCATCATCAGCAATAAGCATTCGCATACGTATTATGTAGCTTACCAAAAACGATAAAAATATTTTTATAAACGTGTGGATTGCTCTTTAAAAAATCTTTATATGGTGATTTATTTTTTGATTGCAAAAAGCATTTTTGTGGCGTATTATGGCCATTTGATATGAAATTTACATGGAAAAGAATCTTATTCCTCGTTCTCTTACCGGTCTACGGAAGTTTTGGCCTTTTGTTATACCTAACGTTTGATTGGTGGACAAAACTCATTGATTAATATGTCGCGCGTATATCTCATTCGATTTATTGTTATTGGCGGTGCCCTAGTATTGGGTGGGGTAGTTGGAGTGTATATCGGTCATATTGCTCTCAACGGTCGAGAGACATTGTCTCATACTCGCATCAATCTATCATTTCCTGTATCGGGACAGCTTATGTTTATTGCGCCGATCGGAGAACATGTTACTACTGGTAGTGTAGTAGCGCGTCTCGACGATAGCGCGCTTTCAGCGGCACTTCGTGAAGCCGAAGCCGATGTTGTTGTGGAAAAAGCAAAAGCAGCTGAATTGCGAGCAGTAGGGGAAGAGCAAACTGTATTAACTAATGCGGCAAAACAAGAAGCGATTACTGCTCAAAAAAACGCTCTTCAGAAAGACAGTTATACGCTAGCGGCGGCGCTTATTCGTGCAGCATCAACAACGCGAAGGGCGGTGGCAAATACGAACATACTTTTTACTGGTGCTACAAGTACTAATCCGCAACTTCTTATTCCTGCCGATTCGCTTTCGGCTGCTGCTGCTGAATCAGGTAGAACGGCGGTGAATGCAAACATTAGAGATCTAGCCGCGCTTGGATACAGCATAGCAACTTCATCAAGTCCAACAGTGCTCACGGCCGCTGCTCAAAATGCCATTGCTGATGTAGCTGAAATACAACTCTTTTTGGAGAGCTTAAATTTTTTAAACCAGCAGGCAAGTACCACGGCGGCTACGTCAACGGCACAGCTGAATGTGTGGCAGGAGAAAATAGCAGTGGCTCGGAAGGGTATCGATAGCGTTATCTATACAATTCTTTCAGCTGAGGATGCAGTGACCTATGATCAAAAAACACCAGTAGCATCCTCTTCGGTGGTGCTCGATAGCCAATTAGCAAGTCACGAAGCGGCTGCGGCTCGGGCGATAGTCGCTGCGGAGAGCGCGGCGAGTTCGACCGCTGCTAAGCTTAGTCAGTTGATGTTGCGGGCTCCTGCTACTGGTACGATTGCCGCGCCGGCTGCGCCGGCGCGGCTTCCTATCCTCGGTCAAACGGTCGCCTCAGGCCAACCTATCATTTCGCTTATTATTCAGCCGTGATATCATAAATAACATGACGACACTCATCCACGCCGATATTTTCTTTTTTGTCACCACAATCCTAGCGATTGCAATTGCTGTCGCTTTTATTATCTTTCTTATTTATGCTATTGCCTCGGTACGTATGCTCTTTCGTATTTCAAAGTCTGTCGAAACAGAAACCAATAAAATTATTGATGATGTCGAAACACTTCGCAAAGATCTTCATAAACGCCACGCGACGATCCGCGCTCGGCTCATGATCTTCAAACGGTTTTTCCGAAAATTTTTTAAATTATGAAAAATACTTCGTGGCAGGAGGTTGCTGATTGGTATACGAATTATTCAAACGATCCAACGAGTTACCACCATACCGTTATTATTCCTAATCTTTTGCGCGTGCTCGGACCGGTGCACGATCTCTCTGTTCTTGATCTGGCCTGCGGGGCAGGGGTTGTAAGTAAAGCGTTAGCTGAAGCAGGCGCTAGGATTACTGGCGTTGATGCTAGTTCCACCCTCATTGCACGGGCCCAAAAATCTGTTGCGACGATACAACCGCAAGCAAAATTTCATATTGCATCAGCCGAAAAATTGCCGCTCACTACCCATTCTGTAGACAATGCGGTGTGCGTGCTCGCTTTACAAAATATTCGAAAGGTTAAAGAAACATTTGCTGAGTGTGCGCGTGTTATGCGCTCGCAAGGACGTTTAGAGCTCGTACTCAATCATCCAGCCTTCCGTATTCCTCAGGGCTCTTCGTGGGGTTGGGATGAGACAGCGAAACAGCAGTACCGGCGCGTGGATTATTATCTTTCAGAAAAATCAGTGCAAATTGTTGCCCATCCTGGTCAAGTAAAATCCGAGTCTACCACCTCATTCCACCGACCGTTGCAATACTACGTTAAGCTGCTTACAGCGGCTGGCTTCGCCGTCACACGTATCGAAGAATGGATTTCGCCAAAAAAATCCCAAACCGGTCCTCGGCAAAAAGAAGAAGATCGTCTTCGCAAAGAAATCCCCCTTTTTATGCTGATTGAAGCGCGCCTGGTATAATATAAATTATGAATTCCGAGCAGCAGCCATTATCACAACCCGACCTCGCCGCCCGTCTTGTGGCAATCGAACACAAAATAGACGCGATGTCTAAAATTGTAAATCGGCTGCGTTTCTATTTTCTTGTTACGGTTATTATCAGTGTTGCAGCCGTACTTTTGCCCGCTATTGGTCTCGTGTGGGCTATCCCGCAATTTATTAATAATTACGCTGCGCCATTATCCGGTAACTTTCTTAATCAATGAAAAAATTTTTTAACGAATTTAAAGAATTTGCCACAAAGGGTAGCGTTATTGATCTTGCCGTCGGCATTATGATTGGCACCGCTTTTAATGGCGTCGTCAATTCACTCGTCAAAGATATTATTACGCCACCTATTGGTGTTTTATTGAACAAAGTAAATTTCAGCAACCTTTTCCTTAGTCTTAATGGTACTTCCTACCCAACACTAGCAGCTGCCCAAGCTG
Source organism: bacterium (assembly GCA_021785065.1). Classification (GTDB taxonomy): domain Bacteria; phylum Patescibacteriota; class Minisyncoccia; order Phycocordibacterales; family JAKAEA01; genus JAKAEA01. Next base: position 36,896 of record JAJYGQ010000006.1, on the reverse strand, counting down.
CCGGGGCACCAATTTTACAGTATGGAGATTTTCTAAACGCTTTTATTTCATTTCTTATTATCGCTCTTGTGATTTTTCTTGTTGTCAAACATATTAACTATTGGCGTAATCGGGGTGCCGCGAAAAATCCACCACCAGTAACCACTAAATCATGTCCACATTGCTTCATGGCAATTCCACTTCAGGCAACACGTTGCCCTAACTGTACGTCTAGCCTATAACACTCTTCGATAGTTTAGACTCGGCGCGGTCGCGGTGGTAAGCGGTAGGCGATAAAAATTCCACAGAGCATTAAAAATGCGATAACAATAAAAGATAAAGAGCTCGACGACGAACCAAGAATAGCCAGTGCTAGTGGTCCAATGATGTATGAAAGTGGATAGGTTGACCGGAACACGCTAATGAAGCCGGCATCAGTTTCATTGACGCGTCGAAAAAAAGAATATTCATTGCCGACTTCTACGAAGCTGGCGCCGATGCGACCAATAAAAAGGAGGGCTGCCCAAGTAATGATACTGTGGCTAGTGTCAAAAAACATAACTGCCGTGCTTGCTCCCATAATAAAAAATCCCACCATAATCACGTCGCGCTCAACGCGAAAATAATCGAACACTCGTCCTAAGGGCGCCTCAAAAATCACAAACGGGATGAGCATTATGGAAATAATCAAGCCGATTGTTTGCCAGGGGAATTTCATCACGTGGAATAAATAGAGGGGCAAAACTATGCTCATAATCGCGTAAAATGATTGCAACAGTAAATCGCTGCCAAAAACTTCCATAAGGCCAGGGCGAGTGGGGAAGCTGCGAATGCTGTCGAGGATACTCACTTGGCGAAAACGCTGTGGCTCGGTGCGGGTAAAACGAGCTAGAGCAAGAAGGACGACGAGCACCACAATAATACCGGTGATGGCGTATACCGCCTGAAACGAATACGCGTTAATAACGGTGCCAGCAAAGAATGGCACGATGATATAGGCGGCGTTGCTTGCGGTGAGATAGAGTGAGCGAACGCCGCCGGTAATACTTTCAGTGTCGATAGCCCGCTCCAAGACGATGTCAAAAGAAAACAGAGCGAGTGGTGGTAGCATTTGCTGCAGCACAAAAAAAATCGCGACGATCCACATAATGTGTATGGTCGCTAAACTAAAAAGTGCAACAGCTTCACCAGCAAGGTAGACGGTTAAGCAATGAAAATTACTCCAACGGCGAATGAGGTTCGGTCCCACAACCAGTCCAACAATATTTCCTATGGCGCCTAAAATATAGAGCGTTTCCATCCAGCCTGATGAAAAGTACTGCGTCAGGTAGCTGGAATTTATGTAGACGGTGCCGGCCGTGACAAGTGACAGCAAAAAAACTGCCAAGTACATAATCCGAAATGATCGGCGGCTGACTGATTGTTGCTCCAGTTTTACTGGTGGCTGTTGTAGGGCGACGGCTTGGTCCGATTCCATTCTGAATATTGTAGCAAAATAGTTAAGTTATTTTTTACACACCCAGTAGCACGGGAATAACAATTGGACGCTTAGCAGTTTGCTGGAACAAGAATTTTGAAACAGCATCGGTGACCGCTTGTTTGACGTAGTCGAAGTTGATGGGGTTCATACCAACTGTGGCGTCCTCGATAGTTTTTTTAATGATCCAGCGAGTTTGATGGAGCAAGTCTTGCGATTCGCGCAAATAAACGAAGCCGCGTGAAATAATATCAGGACTTTTCTTAAGCTTACCATTAGCCACATTAATAGAAGCGATCAACACGAACATGCCGTCTTGAGCGAGCGCTTGACGATCGCGAATGACCACCTCCTGCGCTTCGCCGATGCGGAAACCTTCCACAATCATATCTTCATGCGGCGCGCGCTCAAGACGAACGAAAATTTTCTGACCAGCTTCGGCGTTTTCCGGGGTGATTTCAATGACCGAGCCGTTGTCGGGGACAATGATATTTTTTGCTTCAGCGCCAAGCGAGCGAGCGAGCTCAGCGTGCATCTTCAGCATGAAGTGGTGGCCATGGACCGGAATAAAAAATTTGTAGGGAATTTGACGATGAATCCACTCGAGCTCGGAGCGTTTGCCGTGGCCGGACGCGTGCACATCAGAATCGAGATAGGTGATGATGCGCGCATTGTGGCGGTAGAGATTATCCTTTAACTTTGTCACCGCGCGTTCGTTGCCCGGAATAACCGACGACGACAAAATGACCGTGTCAGTTTCGTTGAGGCGAATATTTTTATGGGTCTGGTTAGAGATACGCATTAGCGCGGCGAACTCCTCACCCTGGGCGCCGGTAGCTATAATCATCAATTTGTGCGGCGGTACGGTGTCGATATCTTCGATAGGGATGAGGTGATCCAGCTTAACAAGATCAAGTTGCTTTACGATGGCGACGTTGGCCTTCATGCTGCGTCCCTCGATAACCACCTTCTTATCGTACTTCGCGGCAATGTTAATGAATTCCATCACACGCTCTACCTGTGACGCGAACGTGGCGATGATAACGCGGCCGCCGACTTTCGCGACGATGTCGTCAATATTTTTAATAACTTGGCTTTCCGAAATAGTCCAGCCAGGGCGATCGACGCCGGTAGAGTCCATCATCAACAAAAGTGCCTGCTCTTTTTTAAACATTTCATACTGACTGATTTCATCTTCGTCAGGAATGCCGTCCTTGTTTTCTACACGCACGTCGCCGGTGGTAATGATGCGACCGAAAGGTGTGTCGACAATAATACCCGTAGAGTCAGGGATAGAATGCGTCAGACCAAAGAAGCTCATTTTTAGATGAGGACCAGCAGCAATCGGCGCATCACCCTCTTTGACTGTTTTTATGTTGAGCGGCGGCAAATGACTAAATTCCTCCTGGCGTTTTTGAATAAACAGCGCGGCAAATTCGCGGCAGTAAATGGCTGGATTGCCAATGCGCGGCAGTATGTAGGGAATGCCACCGATATGGTCGAGGTGACCGTGGGTAATAAACACGCCGCGAATTTTATCTTTATGCTCTTCGAGGTAGCGAATGTTGGGTAAAATGTAATCAACACCCGGTGTTTCCTCATCGCTAAATTGAATGCCGACGTCAATAACAATAATGTCGTCACGATATTGTATCGCCGTCATGTTGCGACCAATTTCCTCAACACCGCCGAGTGGAATGATGCGAAGATTGTCGCCAATCGGTGGAATAGGCACAATTTTTTCTTTACCCTCTCCACTTTCACGACTAGAAGATTTTTGCTCAGATTGCTTAGAGTTACTGTAGCGCGTTTCAGTATATTTGGGAGTGCCGGCAGTAAAGCGGCCGCGGCGGGTCGGACGGTTGGTGGGACGAGCGGGCACTGATTTTTTTGGGTGCTGACTTTGATTTTTTAGATCTGGTGCGACATAAGTGCCAGTGCGTGGTCGAAACGTCGGCGATCGTCGTTCTGTCCAGCTCGAGCGTCTACGGTTATTATTGCGATCTTTTGAATAAGGTCGGGGTGTAATCATAATGTTAAGTAATTGATAATTAATTTTTTAGTACTACGGTGCGGTGGCAATAGAAGCAAACATCTTCCAAACATCTTGCGTTTCAACATACCAACGATAGATATCAATGAGTCGTTCATTTTCGTTTGCGATAGGGCCCACTGCTCCTCCCGCTATGCCCTGGCGAGCGTCAATGAGATCTGGTTCGTAAAGAAAAACTGCCGGAACATCACGCGAAAGCATATGGGCAAACACAACATACGCTTGCTGGCGAATTTCTGGACTTGTTGTCGCGCGGAGTTCGTCGAGCAGAATATCAGCAGTTGGATTTTTATAGAGAGCAATATTGAGACCAGGGTTAGCTATCTCTGATGAAGCCCAAAACGGATAGAGATCAAAATCACGGCCGACGTCCTGTCCAAAAAGTAGTGCGTCGTAATTCCTTGGTTGAATGACCTGATCTTCAAAACCACTTTGAAATACTTTCACGGCGACGTCGGCGCCAATAGCCCGCCATTGGCTCGCGAGGAGATTAGCAACAGCTACTAATTCCGGCGTGTCGTCAGTGGAGATAGCAAAAGAAAGTGTCGTGGTACCCGTGACTCTCTTCTTTTCTCTAATGCCATTAGTATTAAGGATCCACCCATCTTTGTCAAGAAGTGTGGCAGCAAGGGTGGTACTTGCTGAAGTTGTGGCGGGAGCGGACATATTCAAAAAAGCTGTTGGTACTGGACCATATAGAGGATTGGCAGTACCGCCAAAAACTGCCTTAACAATAGCTTGATGGTCGGTGGCATCGGTGAGCGCTTGGCGCACCACGGGGTCAGTCAAAGCGACATTTTGAGATTGATTAAAGAAAACTCCAAAAACGCGGGGCAGAGGAAAACGATCAATAGAAAATCCATCGCCAGCAAGAACGTGGGATTGCGCGTCGGGTATATCATCAAGTTCGTTCACTTGATGACTAGCTGCCGCTGCAAGAGCTGTTGCTGTATCTTGATAAAAATTAACCGTAACAGTACTGATGTACGGTTCTCCTAAAGCAAAAGAGCGAAAAGGTACCAGTGTGTAACTGATGGGGGTGCCGCCAGAGCCCTGATTAATACTACCGATTTTATAGGGACCAGAACCAACAGGCTTACTGTTGAGGGGAGACTGCACGAATTCCTGGACAGAAAGATTTTGCCAAAGATGAGCGGGTAAAATACCGACGGTGGTGTTTTCAATAAAAGGCGCGTATGGTGCCGGTAAAATAAATTGCACGGTGTAGCGATCAATTTTCTTCACGGTTACACCTGCCCAGTTTGCAGCAAGTGGGCTCTGTAATTGCGGATTTTGAATAGCGTGAACAGTAAAGACTACATCATCAGCGGTAATAGGTGTGCCATCCTGAAAGGTTAATCCTTTTTTAAGCGTAAAAGTGTAGATAGTGCCGTCAGGAGAAATAGTCCAGTGATCGGCAAGATCAGGAATTAATTTATGTTGGCTAATATCCCAACGAGTAAGTCCAGAGTATATGAGCGTGACCATATCTTTATCAGTAGTGCTAATGGCGAGTACCGGGTTAATAAGTTGAGGGCTGCCAACTGATCCGAGGGTTAACGATCCACCTCGCTCTGGTACAGTAACAATAAAGTGCAGGCTAATGTCACAGAGCATCCATACCGTAGCACTAACAAAAATTACGATGCACGTCCACAACACAATTCGACCAGTAATGGAGAGGCTGGCCATCGCGCGAGTGATTTTTGTAATAATATGAGCGCGTATGTCGCGCATAGACAGAAAAGAAAATTAACGTACAAAAACTATCCAAAAAGTACACCGAGCAAAACCGAAAGAGCGAAAAGGATTCCAACAACAATGGTGAGATAAAAGAAAGTACGTTCAGCGCCGCGACGAGTGTGCGCGGGGGCATTTGCTAAGTCGCTACCACCAAACGCACCACCGAGATCGGCGTCTGATTGTTGTAATAGTACGAACACCACGGTCAAGGCCGCTAAGATGATTTGTACGTAAGGAATAATAGTGGCAAATTTAGTCACCGCGGCATAGTATCACGCTTTTATTGAGGGCGCAAGGTGACAGAATTAAAGTTGGTCATTATAATGCAGTCCTCAAACAATTTAATAGTATGTAATAGTATTACAATCTATGTCTACAAAAAATGCTAAGAAAAAATCTTCGAAAATCAAGCCGTTAGGCGATCGGGTGCTCGTTCAGCGTACGACTGACACGATGGAAAAAACAGCGAGCGGCATCTACATTCCTGACACGGTCAAAAAAGAAAAGCCAGAGCAGGGAAAGGTGGTAGCGGTTGGCGAAGGTCGCCGCGAAAATGGTAAGGCGGTTCCCCCGACAGTATCCGTGGGCGACACGGTGGTATTTTCAAAGTACGGCTACGACGAAATAAAAATTGACGATGAAGAATACCTCATCATCAAAGAAGAAAATATTTTAGCAATTATTAACGAAAAATAATTTTCAGAGAACCATGGCAACAAAAAAAATTCTCTATGGCGAAGATGCTCGCCGCAAACTAAAAATCGGTGTTGATAAAGTCGCTGACGCCGTCAAAATCACTATCGGCCCGCGTGGCCGCAACGTGGTGCTCGACAAAGGCTGGGGCGCGCCGACTATTACCAATGACGGCGTTTCTATCGCTAAAGAAGTTTCGCTTAAAGATAAATTTGAAAATCTTGGCGCTGAGATTGTTAAGGAGGTCGCTAATAAAACTAATGACATCGGCGGCGACGGCACCACCACCTCCGTTGTGCTCACCCAGGCAATGATTGATAGCGGTATGAATCGCGTTAAAAGCGGGGTGAACGTGATGGGGGTGCGCGCCGGCATGGAAAAAGCGGTTGCTGAAATCGTCGAGGTGTTGAAAGCGTCGGCCAAGCAAATCAAAACCGACGAAGAAATCAAACAAGTCGCCACCATTTCCGCTGAATCAGAAGAAATTGGCGCAATTGTCGCCGATACTATCAAGAAAGTTGGCAAGGATGGCGTGGTAACAGTAGAAGAGTCACAATCGCTCGGTATTGAACAAGACGTTGTCGAAGGCCTCCAATTTGATAAGGGTTACGTGTCTGCTTACATGATCACTAATGCCGAGCGTATGGAGGCGGAATTTCGCGAGCCGGCAATTTTGCTGACTGATAAAAAAATCTCGACGGTCAAAGAGGTGTTGCCGCTTTTGGAAAGCCTCGTGCAAACCGGCAAAAAGGATCTCGTGATCATTGCTGACGATGTTGATGGGGAAGCGCTCACTACGTTCGTGCTCAATAAACTGCGCGGCGGTTTCAATGTGCTTGCCATTAAAGCCCCCGGCTTTGGCGACCGCAAAAAAGAAATGCTCGATGATATCGCGGTTACCGTTGGTGCCACGGTTATTTCTGATGATGTTGGTTTAACGTTTGAAAAAGCGACTCTCGATATGCTCGGTAAAGCTAATCGTGTAGTGGCTACTAAAGACAACACGGTCATCGTGGGTGGCAAGGGAAATGCAAAAGCCATTGCAGCCCGCGTGGCTCAGCTCAAAAAGCAGCGCGAAAATACTGACAGCAAATACGACGCTGAAAAAATTGACGAGCGCATCGCCAAGCTTTCTGGCGGTGTGGCGGTGATTCGTGTCGGCGCGGCCACGGAAACCGAAATGAAATATCTCAAGCTTAAAGTGGAAGATGCCGTCAACGCTACGAAAGCGGCGATTGAAGAGGGTATTGTTGCTGGCGGTGGCACGGCGCTTCTCAAGGCAGCCAAGAAAATCAGATTAAAACTAGACAAATCCTCTAAGGGAAATAAAAATAGTCGATTTAATTTTGATGAGACTCGTATGGGCTACGAAATAATTCTCGACGCCTGCAACGTTCCGCTTGCCCAAATCGCTGCTAATAGCGGTATTGGTGATGGGGGAATAATTGTCGAAAGCGTTCTTGAAGAAGAAAATCAAAATTTCGGTTTCGATGCCAAGAAAGAAGAATTTATTCCTGATATGATTGCCGCGGGTATTATTGACCCAGTTAAAGTGACCCGCAGCGCTCTGCAAAATGCTTCAAGCGCCGCGGCCATCTTACTCACCACCGAAGTTGCGGTGGCTGAAGAACCAGAAGAAAAACCAGTACCGCCACCACACGCTCCCGGTGGGATGGACTACTAGCTTCATAAAATTGAAAAACCTGGAAATCCCCACCGGGTTTTTCTTTTTCTCGTCCGATTTGCTAGAATTTTATCTATGAAAGGAAAAATTCTTTTTATTGTAACGTGCGTATGTGTGTTGAGTACAGTGCTATCTTTTATGCCATTCTCAGCACGTGCCGATCTTTCTACGGCATCATATTCCGGAAAAGCACTTAGCGTTGCTTCGCAGTTACCAAACGGCGGCGAGGCGCTCGCGTTTTCATCCAACGGTGATTATCTCTATGTCACTAGTAATTATAGCGGCACGACAATTTACGAATACACCCTTGCTACGCCGTGGGATATTACCACTGCTTCTTACACGCGTAGTGGAAATGCTGTTGCAAGTGGCCTAACCGGTATCTACTTTAGTTCAGATGGCACAAAAATGTACGCGCTAGAATTTTATAATGACATTCTCGATGAATACACACTTTCTACACCGTGGAACATTAGTACAATTTCAAAAACAGCTTCTATATCAGTGCCGTACGGCAACAACTACTCAATGACTTTTAGTTATGATGGCACGAAATTCTATGATTTTAATGAATATACGGACAAAATGTATGAATATACTATGACGACGCCCTGGGATATTACGACAGCAACACAGACCGGATCAGCAACGGCGCCGAGTGGCTATGTCTTTGGTGCCGCATTTTCTTCGGATGGCTCGACGCTATATTTAGTGCATCAAGATATTAGTTCAGCTGATGCGGCTTTGGAGCAATACAATCTCTCCACGCCGTGGAATATCAGTACGGCGGTAAGTGCCTCAAAGAGTTTTTCATTAACTAGTCAGGATGGCTATATGTACGGCCTAGCTACCAATCCCGCGACGGGCAGTTTGTATACATTCGGCGGTGGCAATGGGCCCTATGATGTTTTTTGGTATTACATGACAGCGCCCGATACGACGCCACCAACCGTTTCGCTCACTGAGCCAACCTCCGGTGAAGCAACGTCAAGCACGATGACCCTGGCAGCAAATGCGAGCGACAATGTCGCGGTGGGTGGTGTGACTTTTTATGTCGATGGTGCTAAGCAGGGAAGTGAAGTAACAAGCGCGCCCTATAAAATTTCTTACGACACTACCGCGACATCGAGTGGTACTCACACCGCGTTCGCGGTGGCTCGTGATACTTCTAACAATTATGCCACCTCGTCGACCGTGAGTTTTACTATTAACAACTTAGCCACGCCGTCATCGGTGGCTGCTTCCACAACATCTAGCTCAGCGACAATAAACTGGACGACACCGAACGACGGCTCGTCGCAGATTTTCTTTGGCGTCTCGTCAGATCTTGCTTCTTCAACATCTAAATATAATGTAAGCCCTGGCGTTACCAGTCACTCAATTGATCTCTCTAATTTGCCCGCGTGTATCGTCTATAAATATCTTGCGGTAAGTAAGAGTCTGAGTAATGAAACGTCGACGAGTTCACCAGATACATTTACGACGGGTGGATGTACTGGCAATGCTTCTATAACGGCGCACAATGAAAGTGATATTGCCACGAGCTCTGGCGGTACCCTTTCGCAAGGGGATTTGACGCTCACTGTGCCAGCAGGTTTTACGGCTACGACCTCAACAACCACGTTTCAAGCGAGCCAGCTTGATGGCAGCACCTTTTTTTCCACAGCTGGCGCGCCAAGCGGTTTTGAAAAAGCGGGAACGACGGTTTTTCATCTGTCAGCATTAACCAATCCCGAGACGCTACTCACAACGTTTTCCAAGCCGCTTACGGTAAAACTTTCTTATGCATCAAGTGATGTGTCTAATCTGCAAACTGCCTCGCTCTGGATATATCGCTACGATAGCGGCACCTGGACGCCGCTTAATTCTTGCAGTGTGAATGTGTCGGCAGATACGGTGACCTGCACCACCTCTAACTTTTCTGATTTTGCGATTTTTGGCAAAGCGCTTTCCTCATCAAGTTCAGTCACAACAAGTACGGGCTCAGTTGCGTACGGCTGCACCGATCCTCGCGCGACAAATTATGAGCCGTGGGTGGCAAGTGATCCGGCGCTGTGCCGCTTTCCATCACCGAGCCCCGTGATTGTATCGAATGTGACCACTACCACGACAAAAATAATTACTCCAACAACGACTACCGCAACGATTGCTACGACGACGGCCACCAGCACGCCCTACCATTTTACGCGCTGGCTCAAAGAGGGGATGAGCGGTCTTGACGTACAAGCATTGCAACGTTACCTCAACACGCATAATTTTGCCGTGGCCGCGAGTGGGCCCGGTTCGCTTGGTCACGAAACTAGGTATTTTGGTCCCGAAACTACGGCGGCACTCATTAATTTTCAAAATGCCCAAGCTCAGGCTATCTTGGCACCGCTCGGACTCCATCTCGGCACCGGATTTTTTGGTCCGAGCACCATCCGCTACGTCAATAGCCATTAGTACCAGAGTGCGCTATAATTTGGCAGTATCAATATAACTACTTTTATGCTTACGCTCTATATTATTTTAGGAGTTGTCGTCATCGCTATCATTTGGATTGCTGCGTCGTTTAATGGCTTAGTCACACTAACTAACCGCGCCAAAGAATCGTGGGCGGATATCGATGTGCAGCTCAAGCGGCGCTACGATCTTATTCCTAATCTTGTGAACTCGGTCAAAGGCTACGCCGCGCACGAAAAGACGACATTTGAGGATGTTACCAATGCTCGCACGGCGGCCATGGGCGCCACGGGCGTGGCTAGTAAAGCACAAGCGGAAAATATGCTCTCGAGCACCTTGAAATCACTTTTTGCGGTCGCCGAAAATTATCCTGACCTAAAAGCCAATCAAAATTTTCTCGACTTGCAAGCCCAGCTCACCGACACTGAAAATAAAATTCAAGCAGCGCGTCGTTTCTACAACACCAACGTGCGCGATCTCAACGTGCGTGTCGAAAGTTTTCCGTCAAATGTAATTGCCGGTGCATTTCATTTCCAGAAAATGACTTTCTTCGAGCTCGGTGATAGTGCTGCTGACCAAGCTGCTCGCACCGCGCCCACCGTTAATTTCTAAATACGCGGAATAGCTTTTCGAAAGCGTTCCCGTATTGACCTGCAGCTGAGAAAAACTATTCCGCGTATTATGGATATTTATAAGCAACAGTCGCACAATGTCTGGAGAACCTGGCTCGTCATGGTGGTTTTTTTGGTGGTCGTGATTGCTATTGGTTTTGTATTTGCCGAAGCATTCCAGAGTCCGATTATTCTCTATGCTGCCATTGCTTTCGCGCTCATTATGAATTTTGCGAGCTATTGGTATTCCGACAAAATTATTTTAGCCCATTACAAAGCCCAGCCGGTGTCGCTTGAATCTAATCCGGCGCTCTACAATACTGTAGAAAATTTAGCCATCACTGCTGGTATTCCGACGCCAAAAATTTACATCATTCCTGACCCGGCCCCGAATGCGTTTGCGACCGGTCGCAATAAAGAGCACGCCGCCGTGGTGGTGACCGCTGGTTTGCTCGACTTGCTCAATCAAACCGAGCTCGAGGGCGTCATCGCTCACGAACTTTCGCATGTTAAGAATCGCGATATTCTCTTGTCAACAATTGTAGTGGTGCTCGTCGGCTTCGTGAGCTTGCTCGCGCATTTCTTTTTGCAAGCTTCGTTTTTCGGTGCTTTTGCGGGCGGTCGTGGTCGGGGCAGCAACAATCAGATTTTCATTCTTATCGGTATCGTTCTGGCGATTCTTTCGCCGATTGCCGTTGTCTTGATTCAGCTTGCCATCGCCCGCCGTCGAGAATATTTAGCTGATGCTTCCGGGGCGCTCTTGACGCGCTATCCCGAAGGGCTTGCTGCCGCGCTAGAAAAAATCGGCGGTGCCGCTCGACCGATGCGTGACGCGAACGAAGCCACGGCCCACCTCTTTATCGCCAACCCTTTTGGTAATGTCGGCAAGCATATTTCTAATCTACTGAGCACCCATCCGCCGATTGCCAAGCGCATCGCCATCTTACGCGGCGAAAAACAATAATCATATATGAAAAAAATTCTCGCCATTATTGTGATCATCATTATTGTCGTGTTGCTCGGCTGGCTTTTTGTCTCTGATATGTCGCAGCCGTCGCAACCAGTCTCGCTCTCGTCTCAACCAGCAGCGAGCACCACGCCACCTGTTGGCAGCACTGTAACAGTTGCTGGTGTTCGCGTTAAAATCGGCGCGCCATTTTCCATTCCCGCAACGGCGACAGGCACCACACCTATCGGCACTGGCCAAGCATGGGGAACGTACACCGACGCGGCGGCCGGCTTCTCTTTCGATTATCCATCCGGCATTATGGACGCCTACACAAAAGCAGCCGACATTAAAAGTATTAAAAGTTATCTTCCGATCAATCCAGCAGCAATTCTGGTGTTGACCTTGCCGCCATCGCAGTATCCGGCGAGCACCACCGTTCATCAAGCAGCAATTGTTGTTGCGGCAACCACGACGCCGACATTCGCCGATTGTATTTCCGCCGCTAACGCTATAAGCCAAGGTGTGGTCACGAGTGGCATCAGCGTGCCCACCACCACGCCAACACAAATCTCCATTGTGCCACCTGGCGCCGCACCAAGCAGTGCGCCCGTAAATTTTTATAAATTCCCCGATATCTACGGCGGTTGCTGGGCTGGTGGCTGTGCCTTCGGCACGCTCGTCGCTTCCTATCAACACAACACCTGCTATCAGTTTGGTTTACAGGCCGCAGTCACTGATCCGGGTGTTTATGCCACGAGCCAGCAAGCTTTTCAAAAAATGAACCAAATTAATCAGCGCTTTGAAACCCAACTCACCACGCTTTTCTATCAAATTCTTTCCACCGTGCAATTTCAATGATATAGTAGGCCCCGAAACGGCGTACGAAGCTTTTCTACCCGCCGTAAAAATTCCAAGGAGGGTTCGCATAGCGGTCTAGTGCGCACGCTTGGAAAGCGTGTGTGGGGAAACCCACCAAGAGTTCGAATCTCTTACCCTCCGCCAAAAAAATTCCTAAATTGACGGGTATACCCCCATGGGGTATATTAAACAAATGAAACAAATTATTAAGAAAAACGCGGCACGGCGGTTGGCGATTGTCGCCGGGCAGATTCGGGGAGTACAAGAAATGATCGAGCGCGAGAAATATTGTGTGGATATTATCACGCAAATTGAAGCCGCTCGGGAGGCTCTTTCGGGGGTGGGCGGCTTAATCCTCCAAAATCATTTAGAAACACACGTTGCTAATGATATTAAGCGCGGCAGGGGAAAGAAGGCGAACGAGGAAATTTTAAAGCTGTATAAATTGGCGCAGCGATAAGTAGAAAATGTTGAAATATATGAACACTCCCCACGAACACCACGATGAAATTAATCACGCTACTGGTCACAGTGGCTCGATTAAGAAAATGGCGGCGAGTGCTACGCTTCATTGTTTGGCGGGTTGCGCTATCGGCGAGCTTATTGGTGTCACGATTGGTTCAACTGCTGGTTTTGCGCCGTATCACACGGTGTTTTTAGCGGCAGTGCTATCATTCGTTTCTGGCTACAGTGTTTCAACAGTGCCACTACTTCGCGTCGGCACGCCGTTTATGAAAGCGTTGCGTCTCGTACTCGCCGCTGACACAGTTTCTATTCTCACTATGACGCTCGTCGATAATATTCTTATGCTTGTCATACCTGGTGCTCTAAATAAAAATTTAGGAAATCCTGTATATTGGTTGAGTCGCGTGGTATCGCTCGGCGCAGCATTTGTCGCCGCCTATCCCGTTAATCTATATCTCTTGAGGCACGGCAAGGGCCACGCTCTCACGCACCACGTCCACTGTAGTTACTAACTTAAAAAAATAACAGCGAAGAATCTATCGACTCTTCGCTGTGCGGGTTTATCTGGTTATTTCTTTTTTCTCTTGGGTTTGATTGGGGGAACTCGGGAAACTTGAGGAGCTGTTCCTGTAGGAGGGGATATGTGCGGTGTTTGCTCACTACTACGCTCACCATCACGTTTATGTTGCTCTACGGGATTGCACGGTCCACCCTTTTTAAAAGGGTGAGTGTACCCGATAAGGCTACGCATTGTCATAAAACTCCTTTCTGTATATGGGTTATCGGTCTACACTTAATACTATCACATTTATATTAGTTCAAGTGGAAAACTGCCTCAAATTGTCTATAAAATAGCTTGGCGGGGAGAGTTTTTTTGAAATATAGAGGATTTTGTCATAAAATAGGTTTATGACAAATGAACTACATAAAAAAGCAGATGAGCCGGCGGTTTCGGGTAAGGGTTTGCGTGACGCGGATATTGGTGCGCTGCGGACGCGCTATGGCTACAACGAATTGCCAGAGCATCATGAAAGTCTCTTGGTGCTCTATCTGAAAAATTTTTGGGGACCGCTGCCATGGCTTTTGGAGCTCATGGTTTTGATAACTTATTTTTCTGGCAATCAAGTCGAGGCGCTCATCATTGTCATCCTTCTTTTTATAAACAGCGGTATCAATATTCTACAGCGTCGCTCGGCTGACAAAGCGTTGGCGACGCTGCGCAAGGCAATTGAGGTGATGGCGCGCGTGGAGCGTAACGGTTCGTGGACTGTGCTGTCGGCGCGCGAGCTTTTGCCAGGCGATATCGTGCGTATTCGCGCTGGTGACGTGGTGCCGGCTGATGCAAAAATAATTGACGGCACGGTGAGCGTTGACCTTTCCAGTTTAACCGGCGAGTCGCTACCTAAAGACATTACCGTTGATGATGCGGCTTTTTCAGGAAGTATTGTGCGACGCGGCGAGGCGACGGTAAAAATCGGCGCTATCGGCAAAGAAACGCGCTATGGCAAAACTACCGAGCTGTTGCAGGTGGCGCACCCGCCGACGCATATGGAAAAGGTAGTGTTCGCTATCATAAAATACTTTTTCATTTTGAATATGTGTGTGGCGGTTGGCGTTATTATTTTTGGTATCTTGGTGCATGCGCCGTCGCTGCAGATTATCAACTACGTGATTGTGTTGATGATTATGTCGGTACCGATTGCTTTTCCGACGATGTTTGCGGTGGCCCAAACCTACGGTGCGTTGCAACTTAATAGAGGCGATGGCGATCAAAAAGACGGCGGGCGGCGGGTGTTGGTGCGACGGCTGGGCGCGGTGCAGGAAGCGGCGGTTGTCGATGTGCTTTGCAGCGATAAGACGGGCACCTTGACGCAAAATAAATTGGCTGTTTCAGAAATGACTCACTACGGAGCGAGCGATGAAGCGAGAATGTTGATGTACGCTTCGGCGGCGAGCGACGTGTCTGATGAAAATTCTATTGACCAGGCAATTTTGCAAAAGGCTTCGACAGAGGTGGTGGCTACGCCTAATCGGGTCAGCTTTACGCCGTTTGATCCATCAACTAAGCGAACGGAGGCAGAAATTGTCGAAGGCGACAAACATATAAAAATAGAAATGGGTTTGCCGAATCTATTGCTGAAGTCCGAGGTACGCTTTGCTAAAGAGGCTCTTGCGGATGTGGCGCGCATGAGTGGGCAGGGTTTGCGAGTGTTGGCGGTGGTGGCAGATGTGGGTGGAGCAGGGAAGGAATGTGCGGGCTTAATAGGCCTGAGTGACCCTATTCGTCCTGATGCGCCAGCTTTGATTAAAGAACTTTCTGATTTGGGTGTGCGCGTCGTGATGATTACCGGTGACGGACGTATTACTGCCCAGGCGGTGGCGCGGCAATTGGGACTTGTTGGTGAAGTTTTTACGCCTGCTGAGCTGCATAAAAATCCGCAAATTGCTCTCTCGGGTGCGGTGTTTGCGGAAGCTTATCCGGAAGATAAATTAACGATTATCGAAACACTGCAAAAAGCGGGTCACTCGGTGGGTATGACGGGCGACGGTGTCAATGATGCGCCGGCCCTCCATCGGGCGGAGGTTGGTATTGCGGTGCTCGGCGCGACGGAAGTTGCTAAACAGGCGGCGAGTTTTATTCTTACCACACCAGGCCTTGAAGGAGTGCGTCGGGTGGTAACCGCGGGCCGACGCGTCTACACGCGCATTCGCACCTGGGCTCTCAATAAAGTTATCAAATCCGTGGAATCGCTTCTTATCGCCACGGTTATTTTCGTGATTACTCATTCATATATTCTCTCGCCGCTCATTGCTATCTTGATCTTGCTTTCGAACGACTTCGTCACCATTTCCGTCGCAGTCGACCATACAAAACCCATCCCGCATCCGACTCACTGGAATATTCGCAATCTTATTATTGCCGCGTTCTGTATCGCTCTCGTGCCGTATGTGTTTACGATGGGTCTCTACTTAATCGCGCAGCACCTCGGCTATCCGTTTAACACGATTAGAACCGTCGCCTATCTCTCGCTCATTTATCTTGGCGCGACGACGCTGCTCGCTATTCGGGCGTGGCCGTTTAGCTGGAGCGTACGACCTAAAGGTGTGCTTATTGGCGCGCTTATTTTCTCGCTCGTCTTTTCATCGCTCATTGCTGGCTTCGGTATTGCTATCGCGCCGCTGCCGCTGCTCTTCTGGCCGCTCATTGCCGGCGGTGCAATTCTTAGCTTCTTCTTGATTGAGGCAGTTAAACGCATTCGGGGAGTTCAAAAATTACTCGATATTTCCTAAAAACTATGCCAAGCGATACGCCGAGTCTTCTCGGAATTATCCGAAAAAAAATATTTATCACCGAGGTGCCGCGCTACGGCAACAGCATCTTTTATTCGCTCGGCTTTCTCGGATTGCTCTGTTTTGGAATTTTGTTGATGACGGGGTTGGTGATGGTGTTTATGGGCAGCGCGTGGTGGACGGTAAATTTCTGGGGCATTCTTTTTCGCAGCATTCACTTATGGGCCGCGCAAGCGTTTGTGCTCGTCATCTTGCTTCACATCCTCGTAGTGTTTGCGACCAGTGGCTTTAAATATCCACGGCGGCTTACGTGGTCGCTCGGGGCTATTGTGTTCGCGTTTTTATTGCTTGAAGCGGAGTTTGGCTATTATCTGCGCGGTGATTTTACCTCGCAATATCGCGCGTTGCAGGGAGCTGATTTTTGGAACGGCGCATACTTGGGTAATTTCGTTAACACGCTTAATCATGCCCAGGTCTTTGGTCTTCACGTCGTTATTATTCCGCTCATTATGATTGGATTGTTGCTCACGCACTATCTTTTAGTGAAGGCGCGTGGCATTGCTGCGCCGTATCGGCAGGATGTGCAGGTGCCAACGGTTACGGCTAGTCACACGCGGCTCTTTATCCGCGGCGGCGTGCTGGCGGTGGCTATCGTTGTTTTGGCTTTCATTTTTCCTTCGCCGATTGTGACGCCAGCGACAGTAGCATCAGTGGCTGGTGACGATTCGACGCTTATCGGTCAAACGCTTATCGCGGAATTTAATCGAACATCTGACACGGCAACATACCTCGACTCTATGGACCCTTATACATTTGATACGCGGGAGGTATATGTGACGAAGCCCTATGAGCAGTATGTGGCAAGTACGGGTGGTACCAATCAACTCGCCACTTTTTTTGCTGAGCCGGCAGCTACCCAAGCAAGCGATATTGCCACCGCCCAAGCCTATTTTCAAAATCAGTCAACAGCGACCACAACTGCAAACAATCCATTTCTCTCTGTCATCAATTCTCTTATCATGATGAGTAAGAGCGGTACCTACCAAGCGGTTGTTGATGCTGAAGCACCAGCTATTGCCCCGACATATTCGCTGCGATTTTTAGATGACACCGGCGTGCTTGATACTGAAGCAAGCGAACTTCACATTACTACCGAGCAGTGGGGGATGATTCGTGAGGCGGGACGATCACTACCGCCGGGGGCATGGTGGCTTACACCGCTTGGCGCACTCGATCACACCATTTTAGCGAATGATCCAAGCGGCGATCGCGATGGAGCAGAAATCCTCGGCGCCCTCGTGCTTCTACTGATTCTTTTTCCTTACATTCCTTTTGTAAATCGTATACCAGAAAAGCTCCATCTGGCATCGTTTTTCTGGCATCGGAAGTAGATTGTCTACTATTGTGCGCTATGTCATAATATTCTTATGAATCGAGCGTTATTTTTCGGCGGTCTCACAGCTCTTGTATTTCTTGGTTTTTTTGTGCCAACTTTCATTCTCGTATTTCATGGACTAGCGACCCGTGCTGAAGTTGCTTCGGTAACAAGTAATCAATCGACTACATTACCAGCTCCGCATCTAAATGCCACACTCTCAGGTACCGTGACTCCTGCTACTATCGTAAGCGCAGGAGATACTGTGACGCTCGGCGGGCATACATTTAACGCTGATATTGTTGCTGACGCGGCAAGTCGCGAGCTCGGTCTTTCGTATCGACAAAACTTACCTGCAGATAATGTTATGTTGTTTGTATTTCCTTCTGTAAGTAATTGGGGAATTTGGATGAAAGGTATGAATTTTCCTTTAGACATTTTTTGGCTTGATAGTCAGGGTAGGGTTATTTATCTAAAACAAAATGTATCGACGAGTACGTATCCAACCGTATTTGCGCCAACAAATTCTGCGGGGGCGCTTTACGTTATTGAGGCAAATGCGGGGACGGCTGCGTCACTCGGCGTTTCAGTGGGATCAGTTGTCGGTTTACCTGCTCATTTGAGCGCCACGAACTAAATTTTTAAAAATTGTGGATAATTTGGTATACTACGCGTATGAGTAAAAATATACGTATCGCCATCAATGGCGCTGGCCGCATCGGCCGAGCATTTTATAAGGTTGCCGCTACTCGTCCTGAATTAGAAGTGGTAGCAGTTAATGATTTAGCAGACATTCATAATATTGCCTATTTGTTGAAATATGATTCGGCGTACGGTCGAAGCGGACTCGACATCACGGTTGCTGCCGATGGTCAGGCATTTACGGTCAATGGCAAAGAGGTTAAATATTTTTCTATTAAAGATCCTGCCACTTTACCCTGGAAAGATCTCAACGTAGATATAGTAGTAGAGTCGACGGGTTTATTTACCACATTTGCAAAAGCTGCAGCTCATTTGACCGCTGGAGCGAAGCGCGTTGTGATTTCGGCACCAGCAAAAGACGATCCCGCAGGTGCGGCGGTACCGGGTGCAACGGTGCTTATGGGTATCAATGAAGATGCTTTAACCAATTGCCAGGTGAGTTCCAACGGCTCGTGTACTACGAATGCTAGCGCGCCGGTTATTCAGATTTTGAATGAAGCACTTGGTATTGAAAAAGCAATTTTGAACACAACACATAGCTATACCGCTAGTCAACTTTTAGTGGATGGGCCAGCTAAGAAAGATTGGAAAGAGGGCCGAGCAGCCGCCCACAATATGGTGCCGACCTCGACAGGCGCCGCTATTGCCGTGACCAAAGCGGTGCCGGCGCTTGAGGGGAAATTTGACGGCATCTCTATTCGAGTGCCGACTATTGCCGGTTCTATTGCTGATGTAACGTTTATCGCTAAGCGTCCAACGACTGTTGAGGAAGTAAATAGTATTTTGAAAAAAGCCGCTACCGAGTCGCGCTGGCAAAAAACTTTTACCGTTACCGACGAACCGCTCGTCTCCACTGATATCGTTGGCAACCCACACGCTTCTATCGCTGACCTTGGTTTAACCCGCGTTGTTGATGGTACCCTCGTAAAAGTTATGGCGTGGTATGACAACGAAATGGGGTACACTCATTCGCTCGTGGAACATGTGCTTACGGCAGCTCAGCAGCTATAATAGACAGTACTTAATACTCTAAAATATGTCTCTTGGCGTTCAATTTGAAGAAGAGTCGTTTAAACCAGGCGAACGACAGATTATTGAGGAAAAAATTTCCTCACCGCTTGTTCGTTTTTTAGTGCAGCATAAAATTGTAAAATCAAAAAATATAGCTACAGTGGTTATTATTGTGCTCGTTGTTGTTATTTTTATTGTTGCTTTTTTCTTTATTGTGCTAGGCGAAATGCAAATTCAACCACGTGCTTCGGTCTTTACTCCCGTTGCGCCTGCTGGTGTAGTCTCAGGTTAATAGAGGTTTTTCTTAACGCATAAAATAATCACGAATGCTATGAAGCTCTATATAAGTTCTGATCACGCCGGGTTTGCTCTTAAAAAACACCTGCTTGAATATCTGCAGCGTGGCGGTTTTGATATTACCGACCTGGGGCCGACGACGTTTGATCCGCACGATGATTATCCTGATTTTATTTCTCTCACTGCGCGCGAAGTTGCTCAAAATCCAACCACGGCGCGGGGAATTGTCATTGGCCTTTCGGGACAAGGTGAGGCTCTCGTCGCAAATAAATTTCCGAATGTTCGGGCGGGCGTTTTTTACGGCGGACCGGAAGAGATTGTACAGCTCTTGCGTGAACACAATGACGCTAACGTGCTTTCATTGGGGGCAAAATTTGTGTCGGCGGCAGTGGCAGAACGAGCGGTAGATATGTGGCTTTCGACCGCGTTTTCTAATGAGCCGCGCCACGCTCGGCGTATTGAAAAAATACACGCCCTTGAAAAAAAGAACACTATCCACATTTGATATACTACAGCTATGGTAGATATTATTCCGGCGGTGCTGCCGACCTCCTTTGAAGAAATCCAGAAAAAATCGGCGCTTGTCGCTGGTCATGTCCCCTTTATTCAACTTGATGTGTGTGACGGCCACTTTGTTCCTTCGCGTAGCTGGCCATATACCTCAACAGAGCCGCATCGCGATCATTTTTTTAAAAAAATTTTACACCAGAGTGAAGGGCTGCCTTCGTGGAAAGAGCTTAATTATGAGATTGATATTATGGTGGCAGAACCAACACCAGAGTTACTTGACGACTGGATCGCTGCCGGTGCTTCACGGTTGGTAGTGCACCTTGAAAGTGTCTCGGCGCGCGGTTTTGAGGCTTTGGTGAGTCATCTTGTTAATCGTCTGGACGCTACGCCATTTTTGGAATTTGGGGTAGCGCTTGCTCTAGAGACACCATTGGATGCGGTGACTGCATACTTAGAAGATATTGATGTTGTTCAATTTATGGGTATCGAGCGAGTTGGTTATCAGGGGCAAGAATTTGCCGGCGAGCGGGTACTCGATCGAGTTCGCTCATTTCACGGGGCGCATCCGGAAATGCCGATAAGTGTGGATGGAGGGGTTACTGTAAAAAACGCTCAAGCATTAGTGGAAGCGGGGGCTTCGCGACTTATTATAGGATCGGCAATTTTTGGTTCGCCCTTAGAGGATGACACTGAATATGTTCTTACAAAGGCGACGGTGTCCTCGGCACTAAAAAAATTTAAAGAAATTCTATAGGTTTTTTTGATAAGGTGGCCGCCGAAGGGGAGTGGAAAAGTCAGAAAACATCTGTGGTAAAATAGAAAAATGCATCTTGATGACGCGGCAATTAAAAATTTAGAACTGCGCGCCAACGCTATCCGTCAGTCGATTATTGAAATGTTGCTTGCTGCCGGCTCCGGCCACACTGCCGGGCCACTTGGCATGGCCGACATTTTTACTGCCCTCTATTTTCATATTTTGAAACATAATCCTCACGAGCCTAATTGGCCCGACCGCGACCGGCTCATTCTTTCTAATGGCCACATTTGTCCGGTGCTGTATGCGGCGATGGCGCACGCTGGTTATTTTCCTGTGGAAGAATTACAAACCTTGCGTAAACTCGGTTCACGTTTGCAAGGGCATCCGCATCGGGAATTTTTGCCGGCGCTGGAAACAAGCTCGGGGCCACTCGGCTCCGGTTTGTCGCAAGCGGTGGGTATGGCTATTGCTGATAGGATAGACGCTGTTGCCGAGCGCAAAAAAGCCGGCGACGATAAAAGTGTGGTGATGTCGCGTTTTTTCTTCTGTCTCACTGGTGACGGCGAACTCGATGAGGGGAATAATTGGGAAGCTATCCAGCTGGCGGGACGTGAGCGGCTCGGTAATCTCATTACGTTTGTCGATCGCAACAATATTCAAATTGATGGCTACACTGAAAATGTTTTGCCACTCGAAGATTTACGCGCTAAGTGGGAGTCGTTCAATTGGCACGTGCTAGAAATTGACGGGCACAATTTTGAGGAAATTATTGCCGCTGTCGATCAAGCTAAAGCGATTTTTGAAAAGCCGTCGGTGATTATCGCGCACACCATTCCTGGTAAGGGCGTCGCCGAATTCGAACGGAAATTCGAATGGCATGGTAAACCGCCCAATGCCGACGAAGCCGCGCTTGCGCTCAATGAGCTGCGTACGTTGCAGGGTCGCATTCAAAGCGAGCATCAATAGAATTTTATGCTTAATCCTCACGAAAAACTTAATCCAAAAATTTTTGATAATGACGTCGAGCAAATTCCTATTCGCCGTGGTTTTGGCGAGGGGCTTTTGGCAGCTGGCGAAGAGAATGAGCGAGTGGTTGGCCTGTGTGCCGATCTCACTGAATCGGCCCAAATGCATCTCTTTAAACAAAAATTTCCCGAGCGTTTTGTGGAAATTGGCATTGCTGAGCAAAATCTCGTGGCGGTGGCAAGCGGTATGGCGGCTATGGGCAAAATTCCTTTTATTGCTTCGTATGCCATGTTTAGTCCTGGCCGCAACTGGGAGCAGATTCGCACAACTGTGTGCTACAACAACCGCCCCGTAAAAATCGCTGGCTCCCATGCTGGTGTTTCGGTTGGTCCCGACGGCGGTACTCATCAGGCTATCGAGGATATTGCTATTACCCGCGTTATTCCGCGGATGGTGGTGATTTCACCCTGCGATGCAATCGAAGCGAAGAAAGCCACGCTTGCTATTGCTAAAACTGACGCGCCAACCTATCTCCGCCTGGCTCGCGAAAAAACTCCAGTTATCACTACTATCGATACGCCGTTTGAAATAGGGAAGGCTCAGGTTTTTTGGCAGCCTATTACAAAAACGCCGGATGTTGGTATTATTGCCACTGGCGCGCTTGTACACAAGGCGATTCAGGTTGCTCGCGATTTAGAAAAAGAAAAAATTGCCGCTACCGTGCTCAATCTTTCCACGATCAAGCCGCTCGATGAGCGAGCCATCCTAAATCTCGCTGAAGCCGCCAAGGCGCTCGTTACGGTTGAAGAGCACCAAATCGCCGGCGGCATGGGCTCCGCTATTGCCGAGCTTATCGTCACCAAGGCGGCGCGACCGGTGCCGATTGAATTTGTTGGTGTGCGCGATCAATTCGGCCAATCAGGCACACCTACCGAGCTCGTCGAACATTTTGGTTTAGGTGTCAGTGGTGTTCGCGAAGCAGTAAAAAAGGTTTTGCAAAGGAAAGTTACTAGTGTGTAAAAATCTCTACGCTACTTTTTTGACTTTGTAGTCGGCGGGAGCTTTCGCGAGATAGTCGAGTAGTTTAGCGCGCGAGAGCAGACCTTCTTGAGCGCCAATGTATTGCACGACACTCATTGAATTAATAGGGCCCCAAGCGAGAGCATCGGGGAGTGATTTACCGAGCGCGAGGGCGGCGGTAACAGTGGAGCTAAACGCATCGCCAGCACCGGTGCGCTCGAAGGGATCGTGCGGATAAACAGGCACAAACCATAAATCGGTGCCATCGTAAGCAAAAGCTCCAGCAATACCGTCGGTGATGCAAACAATTTTCGGGCCAAGAGCCTTAAGACCTTTAGAAAATTCTAAAATTTCATTTTGTTTTGCTTCGGCAGAAGTGTCAGCGGTTTCTTGCTTGCCGAGAATGCGCGCGGCTTCCTCGCGATTGCAGAAGAAAATTTCGGTGCGCTGGTAAATATCAGCAAGGGCGGCAGTGCCAAATTCCATCTGGAAGGTACCCGGTTGAAAAGCGAGCTTTACTGAAGGATTCTTCGTAAGGAAACTGGCGATTTCTTTGTGATAAGGGAGAGAATTTTTGCCGAGTGAACTGAGATATATCCAACGCGGCGCGCTTCGACTAGCTGCGGCAAAGCTGTAGGGATAGGTTTCGTGTTTAACGAGAATAGTGCGCTCGACACCATACCAGAGCACGAAGTGATAATTAGAAACCATTTTTTTGTGCACACTCACGAAACGAGTATCTACATCATTCTTTTTATAAGAAGCAATCATTTCTTCGCCATATGTATCGCCGCCGATATCGCTTACGATGGCAGTGCGCAGACCAAGGCGGGCCGCGGAAACGGCGGCGTTAGGACTATTACCAACACCAGCGAGGACTTTGAGGGATTCGTAGGGAACTTTGTCGCCAAACGTAACGCAGAGCTCTTTAGTAACGCCGTCAGCGGCCGGCAAAATACTGGCGTCATTAAGGCGAATAAAGGCGTCAGTGACGGTGTCGCCGATCGCTAAAAAATCAAGAGGTTTAGAAAACATAATTTCGTGATGCTTAAGATTAAAAATGGAACCGACATTTTTTAGTATACCATAGGGAAAATAAGGATTGTGCTATACTATTTTGATATGAAAACACTACGCGAATACATCGCTGAGGCGAGCGAGAAAAAAATCGCCATTGGCCACTTTAATATTTCCGACGTAACGGCGCTCTGGGCAATTTTCCAGGCGGCCCAAGGGCTTCAGTCAGGCCAAAAAACACCGGTATTAATTGGCGTTTCGGAAGGGGAGCGGGCCTTCATTGGTGTGCCACAAGCGGCGGCGCTCGTAAAAAGTATTCGCGAGGAATTTGACTATCCGATTTTTCTCAACGGTGACCATACCTACTCATTTGAAAAGGTGAAAGAAGCCGTCGATGCTGGTTTTGATTCGGTAATTTTTGATGGCGCTCAGCTTTCTTTTGAAGAAAATGTGAAGCAGGCCAAGCAGTGTGTTGATTATGCAAACGAAGTCAGTAAAAAAACTGGCCGTGACATTCTTATTGAAGGCGAGCTCGGCTATATCGGTGTCTCTTCAAAGGTTTGGGATTCGATTCCGGAGGGCGCTTCAATTTCTGGTGATGCGTTAACCTCGCCGGAAAAGGCAAAGGAATTCGTAGAGAAAACGGGTGTAAGTCTCTTAGCTCCGGCGGTTGGTAATATTCATGGTATGGCTCGAGTAGGGCACAATCCGCATCTCGACATTGAACGTATTGCCGCTATTCGCCAAGCCGCTGGCGTGCCGCTCGTGCTCCATGGTGGCTCTGGTATTGAAGATGATGATTTTACGAAAGGTATCACTGCTGGTATGTCTATTGTGCACATTAATACCGAGATTCGGGTGGCGTATCGTAAAGCCCTCGAGCTTACTCTCCAGAAAAATCCTGATGAAGTAGCGCCTTATAAATACCTCAAAGAGGGTCTCAAAGCGATGGAGAAGGTGGTAAGCGCGCGTCTTAAACTCTTCAATAAACTCTCCTAAACCGGTTGCATTTTTAGCAAGTTCCTGTATACTGCTTCCTACTTTATGTTAACGTTGCATTACACTGTTCGTGATACAAAAACAAAACCAGACGCCTTGCGTTTTGGTGGCTCGTTGCCGGCCGTTTTTTACGGTCCTAAGGAACCATCTACTGCGGTCACGATTAGCACAATTGATTTTTCTAAGGTTTGGAAAAATGCTGGTGAATCTTCCATTATCGTATTAAAAGGCCCTAAAGGTGAAGAGCACGAAGCACTTATTCACGATGTTGAGTTGCATCCGGTTAGCGACCAGCCGCTTCATGCTGATTTTTATGTCATTGAAAAGGGTAAAAAGTTGACTGTCGAAGTTCCTCTTAAGTTTATCGGTGTAGCGCCAGCAGTTAAGGATCTCGGTGGTACGCTCGTTAAAGTGCTACACGATGTTGAAGTAGAAGCATTACCAAAAGATTTGCCCCACGAGCTCTCAGTTGATATTGCTTCTCTCGCTACCCTTGATAGCCAGGTTCTTGTTAAAGATATTGCGTTACCGGCCGGTGTTGAAATGATTACTGAAGGAGATGAGGTGGTTGCGGCTGTTTCAGTAACTGAAGAAGAGGTGGAAGAGCCGGCAAAATCCATTGAAGATATTGAAGTTGTGGGCGCTAAGGGCAAGGAAGAGCCAGCGGAAGGCGAAGAAGCAGCTCCAGTCGCTAAAGGTGGCGATAAAAAATAAGCCCACGTTCGGCATTTAGTAATCTTGGACGCCATATAGTATACTGAACCTGCGGGTTACTCCGCAGGATTTTCTTTTGCTTATGAAGACAAAGATTGTTTCTCTTCCACTTATATTTTTATTGACCCTTTCTGCTGCGATTCCTGGTTTGGTAATTGCTCAGTCGGCGGCACCAACGACGTCAACAGCAAATGCGGCAAAAGCTGCTCAACAAGCCGCTCTCCAAGCAGAGCTTTCGCAAGTGTTGGCACAAATTGCCCAACAACAGCAAGCCTTGAGTACTGAACAACAAAAAGGCCAAACGCTTCAGCGCGATATTAATATTCTTGACGATAAAATCAACGAGGAGCAACTTTCCATAAAAGCTCACCAGCTAGCTATTCAGCAGTTGGGTACGCAAATTGATCAAAAAAATCAAACAATCAATGATTTGTCTGCTCAAATTAACACGACCGATCAATCGCTTGCGCAACTCATACGTGAGACAAACCAACTTGATTCGTTTTCTTTGACCGATGTGATACTCAGCGGTCAAAGTATTTCAAATTTTTTCTCTGATTTAGATACGTTTAGTTCACTCAAGCAGTCAATTCAGGTAACGCTTGCGTCTATTCAAGAATCACAAAATAATACCGAGACGGCAAAACAAAATTTAACGCAGCGCCAAATTGAAGAACAAGATGCACAGGCGGCAATTCAGCAGGAAGAGCAGCAGGTAAAAGCGAACGAGGCTCAAAAAGCCCATCTCTTAAGTCTCAGTAAAGCGCAGCAGGCAGATTACAAGAGTGTTATTGCGGCGCAGCAGGTAAAAGCGAACGCAATTCGTCAGGCGCTGTTCTCATTGCTACAAACCTCGTCCCAGATTACGTTCGGTACAGCGCTTGAGTATGCCCAAGCCGCTCAACAAATGACCGGTGTCGACCCTGCCTTTTTGTTGGCAATTTTGACGCAAGAGACGAATTTGGGTAATAACGTGGGTACGTGTAATAAAGCTGGTCAACCGGCCTACAAGCAGTGGCAGTCTATTATGTCAAAGGCAAATCAGCCGGCTTATTTGCAAATTACTTCTGCGCTTGGTTTAGATCCAAATATGCAACCACTCTCGTGTCCGCAAGCGTCAGGTGGCTACGGTGGCGCGATGGGGCCGGCTCAATTTATTCCTTCAACATGGCTCCTTATGGTGCCTAAAATTAATGCTGCGATGGGTACAACTGGTATGCCGAATCCATGGGATCCTAAAACAGCTTTCATTGCTTCAGCGATTTTTCTCAGTGATCTTGGTGCTTCGGCGGGCACATATACCGCTGAGCGCAATGCCGCGTGTCGCTACTACTCTGGTCGAGTCTGTGATAGACGTCGCCCGCCCAACGCGCCATATGGTAACTCGGTTATGGCTCTTGCTAATTCAATTCAGCTTAATCAAATTGATCCTTTAGAAAATGCCGGCTAACCCTTGCAGCTTTCTCTAATGTCTGCTATAGTGACCGCTCTACGGTTATGAAAACAGAAATCCATCCAAAATATTTTGAAAAGGCGAAAATTACCTGTGCGTGTGGGGCAGTTTTTCATATTGGTTCTACAAAGGAAAACGTACAGGTTGAAATTTGTTCGCAGTGTCATCCGTTCTATACAGGTAATGAAAAGGTGCTTGACACAGCTGGTATGGTAGACAAATTTCGCAGCCGCGCGGCAAAAGCGGTTACTAAGAAGACCTCAAAAGGAAAATAAGGCGAGGTGTATCGGTGTCTGAACAAGATCTCCAACTCTATAAGAAAAATCCCAAGACCGCGTATTTGGCGGATATGGTTTTAAAGTTGGACACTGACGCGGCAAGTATTCATGAGATGGCGCAGAAAGATCTAAGTATGGCAGAACTCGCGGCGACGGAACTCGCCGATATCGCAAAGCAAAAAAATGAACTGTTTGAGCAAATGAAAGCAATTGTGACCGCCGACGAGGCAGCTGAACGAGCCGCTGAACAAGCAGATAGATTTCCTAATGAACTTATTTTGGAGGTGCGGGCCGGGGCAGGAGGTGATGAGGCCGCACTTTTTGCCGCTGAGTTGGCAGCAATGTATCAAGGCTATGCTACTCGAATGGGATGGACGTTCACAAAAGTGAGTGAATCGCAAAGCGACTTAGGCGGCTATAAAGAAGCGGTGTTTGAAATTCATGGTCATGACGCGTTTCGCAAACTTCGTTTTGAAACAGGTGTGCATCGTATTCAGCGTATTCCTGAAACAGAAAAATCAGGACGGGTCCATACTTCCACCGCTTCCGTCGCCATCTTGCCACTTCGTAAAAAGATTAAATTTCAGATTAATCCCGCCGATTTAGAAATTGAAACATCGCGGGCTGGTGGTAAGGGTGGACAAAATGTGAACAAAGTTGAAACGGCCGTGCGCATCATTCATAAACCGACTGGTCTCGACGTGCGTTCAACCGCTGAGCGTAGTCAAAATGCTAATAAAGAAAAAGCCCTCGCTATTTTGGCGGCCAAGCTCGAACAGCGTCAGGAAGAGGCAGAAGCAAAGAAGTTCGCGGCTCATCGTAAAGAGCAGATTGGTACCGGTGATCGTTCCGAAAAAATCCGTACATACAATATTTTACAAGACCGGGTGACCGACCATCGGCTTAAAGAAAGCTGGCATAATATCGAACAAATCTTTGCGGGGAATTTAGATGACATTATCACGGCGTCAGCTACACTTGGCGAAAGTGGTCTTTCTGTTGGCCAATAAATGAGAGTGTCTTGTCAAAAATCAGCTAATTTGTTATAGTCTTTGACCTATATGACAGAAGAAACTGAAGCAACTATTACTATAAGTCCGGAAATTGAACGTATGTTCAAAGCCGGTGCGCATTTTGGATTTACCAAGAATCGCCGGCATCCTTCAGCGAAGCCTCTTATATTCGGTGTTAAAAATCACGTAGAAATTTTTGATTTGGAAAAAACAAAAGAGTATCTTGCTGTCGCGAAAGATTTTGTACGAAAACTTGGTGCAAGTGGTGGTACTATTTTGTTTGCTAGTAGTAAAAGTGAGGCCCGCGAAGCTATTGAGCGTGCTGGTCGCGTGCTAGGGTTGCCGTATGTTGCTGGTCGCTGGATTGGCGGCACCTTCACTAATTTTGGTCAGATTCGAAAACGCATCGACCGCATGGAAAAATTAATTGCCGATCGCGATAAAGGCGAGCTCTCTAAATACACCAAAAAGGAGCGTTTATTGATTAATCGAGAAATTTCTAATTTAGAGCGTTTCTTTGGAGGCATAGCGACACTTACAGAACTTCCTAAAGCACTCTTTGTTGTTGATTCTAAAAAAGAAAAAACAGCGGTAGGTGAGGCGCATAAAATGAATGTACCTATTATTGCGCTCTGTGGTAGTGATTGTAATCTCGCTGATGTAGCGCACCCTATTCCTGGTAACGATGTGTCTGTCTCCAGTATTAATTTTTTCATTAACGAAATCATTTTAGCTTATCAGGAGGGGAAGACGCAGGCGGCAAAATAACAAGTGTATCAGTATTATTTTTGTGCTACACTAGTAGCACCGCGTTATTAATTTTTTAAATTTTATGGCAGTTATTTCTACCGAACAAATCAAAGAATTACGTGATAAAACCGGCGTATCGGTGATGCAATGTAAAAAAGCTCTCGAAGAAGCAGGGGGTGACCTTGAAAAAGCTATTGTTATTTTGCGTAAGGTGAGTAAGCAGATTGCTGAAAAAAAGGCCGATAGGGAATTCGGTGCTGGTACTATCGGTTCCTATATTCACAATAATGGTCAAGTAGGAGCAATGGTTGAACTTCGTGCGGAGACCGATTTCGTATCGGGTAATGAGGAGTTTAAAACACTGGCACGCGATGTGGCCATGCATATTGCTGCGCTCCGGCCAGAATTTCTTGCTGCTGCTGATGTTCCAGCTGAAGCGACGACTGCTGCCCGAGCGGTGTTTGAAAAAGAAGTTGCCGACAAACCAGAACATATGCGTGCGGGTATTGTCGAGGGAAAACTCAAGGCGTACCTCAAGGAAAAAATTTTACTCGAACAGCCCTTTATTAAAAATCCCGAGGTGACCATTGCCGGCTTGGTCGATTCTGCTATTCAGAAATTTGGTGAGAAAATAGAAATTGCTCGCTTTGCGTGTTTTTCGGTATTAGGAAAATAATTTATGCTCGCTCCCATTATTCTCTTTGCTGTTTCCGGTTTCGCTATCGCGGCCATTCTCGGTGTTAAAACATATCAGCAAGCACGGGGTGTAACGCTCCCTTTTGCTGAAACTCGTGAAGCGGTTGAACGAAAAATGGGCGGACTACATACTATCACTCGTCACTATACCTACTCTATCTACAAAGAATTACATATAACTGTTTTAGAACGCGCACTTATTGTTGGATATGCTCATGTATGTCGACTCGTTACTACGCTTAACAAAGCTCTTACTACTCCCGGTCACTGGCTTGATCGACGAACCCATAACTTAGTGAGTCTCGTGCGCGGTCGGCAGCATTTACCAGGCCGTGGTGCGCCGTCTTCATATATGCGTGATATTAGTCATCGCTAAGGGGACTTTGTTAAATTTTTTGTTTAGGGTAGTATAGTGTTTTAGATTACGCCGCCTTAGCTCAGTTGGTAGAGCAACTGTTTTGTAAACAGTAGGTCCCCAGTTCAAGCCTGGGAGGCGGCTCCTTTAGTAGCCTGGTAATGGTGTAAAAATTCTTAATATCCACATCAGCCAACCGAAAAAGAGGTTGACAACTTAAGCGCTGCAGTATAAGATGCACCAATCAAACTTTTGAGTGAGTTTTGACTGGTTTGATATTTATGCCTTTGTTAAGGGCTTTTCTGCTCTTAACTCCAGTCTCTCTAATTTAATAGCAGTTTTATTAAAAACCAAAAAGTTGCTTTGGCAGGTCAGCAACTTTTTATGTATCATTTTTTAAAAAATGTCAAATACACGCATACCACTCAATGCCGATGCCACAGGGGCTGGTCGGCCGCAGAAACATTTTAGCCGTTTTAAAAAGTCACTTACTGAAGTTCCTAATCTTGTTGAAGCTCAACTCGATTCTTTTACCTGGCTTATTGAGCACGGTCTCGAAGAAGTGTTCAAAGAGTTTTCGTCAATTAAAGATTACGCCGGTAAAAAGTTTGAACTTCGTTTTACGGGTTTCAAAATTGGCGAGCCGCAATTTGACGAATTTTATGCGAAGGACAACAAACTCTCCTACGAGGCTCCTATGAAGGTAATGGTTGAGCTTAAAAATAAAGTTGTAGGTACCACTAAAGAGCAGGAGATTTTTATGGCGGACTTTCCGTTAATGACACCGCATGGCACATTCGTGATTGCGGGTATTGAGCGTGTCATTGTTCCGCAGCTTGCCCGTTCGTTCGGTATTTTCTTTACCTCAACAGAAATTAAAGGCAAGGTATATTTCGGGGCAAAAATTATTCCGTCACGTGGCGCGTGGATTGAGATTGAATCAGAACCAGACGGTGCTATCTACGTACGTATCGACCGCAAACGAAAGTTTCCTATTACGTCACTACTTCGCATTGTTGCGATGCAGGAGAAAATGAATCTTGAAACCGATAATGATTTTCTTGATCTCTTTAAAGGTCAACCGGCTGCCCGAGCTTCTATTGAAAGTTCTCTTAGTAAAGATCATGCCAAGACTATTAATGATGCATACATAGAAATTCACAAACGATTACGCGATGGTGATTTAGCGACGGCTGAAAATGCCCGAGATTTCGTCAATTCTATTTTCAATGAAGAGCGATATGACATTTCTCGTGTCGGCCGTTTTCGTTTTAATAAACGCTTTGCTAAAGATATGGATGAAAAAGCGTTGGCTCGGCGCACTGTTAGCCTCGATGATATTGTAACTATCATCAACCATATTGCGACGCTTGCATCGACGCCGAATTCTTTTGCTGATGATATTGACCATCTTGGCAGCCGCCGCGTTCGCTACGTAGGAGAACTTCTCCAGCACAAAATTCGCATCGGTCTCTCGCAGATGAAGCGAAATATTCAAGACCGTATGTCAACGATTGAGTCGGATGTCACGATGCCGGTACAATTTATCTCGCCCAAACCCCTGCAGGCGCGCATTAAAGAATTCTTTACCACCAACCAGCTGTCGCAATTTATGCAGCAGCAAAATATTTTGTCTGAGCTAGAGCACCTTCGCACGCTCTCGGCGCTCGGCCCCGGCGGCCTCGATCGTATGCGTGCCGGTTTCGAAGTGCGCGACGTGCACCCTTCGCACTATGGTCGCCTTTGTCCTATTCACACACCTGAAGGTACCAACATCGGTCTTATTTTGCGTTTGTCTACCTACGCGAAGCTCAACGAGTTCGGTATGATTGAAACACCGTACGCTCGAGTCAAAAATGGCGTGGTGACGAAAGAAATTGTCTACCTCAATGCGCTTGAAGAAGAGTCGTATAACATCGCCCATGCGGCAACTGCCTACGCTGACGATGGCCGCATTACTGAAAAGGAAGTCGAAGTTCGTTTTAATGGAAATCCGGCGGTTGTGTCGCCTGACAAAGTGCACTTCATCGACGTATTTACCAATCAGGCGTTTTCGGTAGCGACGTCAATGATTCCGTTCTTGAATCACGACGACGCGGCGCGCGCCCTCATGGGTTCAAACATGCAGAAGCAGGCCACGCCGTGTCTCATTCCTGAGGCACCACTCGTGGCGACGGGCATTGAGGAGCAAGCTGCTCACGATACTGGCCGCTTAATTCTTGCTGAAGAGGCGGGCACAGTAACCTACGTTGATGCCCGTCGCATCGTCGTCAAGGGTCGCTCCAAAGAGCATGAGTATAAACTCATCACCTTTTCGCGAACCAACGATTTTACCGCATTTCATCATCGACCAGTGGTACAGGTTGGTGACAAGGTAGAAAAGAAACAATTATTAGCTGATACATCGTCATCCGACGGTGGCCAGATGGCGCTTGGTCAAAATGCGCTCGTTGCGTTTATGAGCTGGTCCGGTGCTAACTATGAAGACGCCATTATTCTTTCTGAGCGCCTGGTGAAAGAAAGCAAATTCACCACTATTCATATTGAAGAATTCATTATTAACGTTCGCGAGACGAAGCTGGGGCCGGAAGTAACTACCCACGACATTCCTAATGTTGGCGAAGCAAAACTTAAAAATCTTGATGAAGAAGGCATTGTGCGTGTCGGAGCGGAAGTCCGACCAGGCGATATTCTCGTCGGAAAAATTACTCCTAAGGGCGAGACTCAGCTGACGCCGGAAGAACGCCTCTTGCGCTCGCTCTTTGGCGAAAAAGCACGTGATGTTAAAGACACTTCTAAGCGTTTGGAAAATGGTAAACGTGGTCGCATTATTTCCGTTAAGGTCTTTTCGCGTGAACGCGGCGACAAACTCGATTCCGGTATCATTAAGCGTATCCACATTGAAGTAGCGCAGCTGCGTAACGTGTCTGTGGGCGACAAGCTCGCTGGCCGTCATGGTAACAAAGGTGTTATCTCGCGCATTCTTCCGATTGAAGATATGCCCTATACCAAAGATGGGGTACCCATCGATGTTATTTTGACTCCTTTGGGTGTGCCAAGCCGTATGAACCTTGGTCAGATTCTCGAACTCCACCTTGGTCTTGCTGCGCATACTTTAAATTACCAAGCCGTAGTGCCGCCTTTTGTTGGCGCAACCGACACGGAAATTAAAGAGGAATTGAAAAAGGCAGGCTTTCAAGAGAACGGCAAGATGGAACTCTTTGACGGTCGTACCGGCGACGCTTTCGATCAAGAAATTGCCGTTGGCTACATGTACATTTTGAAACTGCACCACATGGTGGAAGACAAAATTCACATGCGCTCTATTGGGCCATACTCACTCATCACCCAGCAGCCGCTCGGTGGTAAGGCTCAGCAAGGTGGTCAGCGCTTTGGTGAAATGGAAGTCTGGGCGCTTCTTGGCTATGGCGCCGCTCACAACTTACGAGAAATGCTTACCATTAAATCTGACGATATTATCGGTCGCTCGGCGGCGTTCGACGCTATTGTGAAAGGCCAAGAAATTAGCCAGCCGAATATGCCAGCGTCCTTCAATGTGTTGGTTAATACTATGAAGGGTCTTGGTTTGGATGTTGAAATGAAAAAACGATTAACCGAAGAATCGCCCCACGAACGTGGTCGAAATGCGGCGATTGCAGAAATGGAAAATGAATTAGCACGCGAAGAATAATTTTTACTCACTCTTAATTATCTATTTATGGCAACAACTAATAAAACTATGAATACTTCTTTCGCGGCTAATGGAGCTGCTGGTCGCGGTCGTGGTGCGGCGTTGGAAAATGATTTTAATTCCATCATTCTCAAAATCGCGTCGCCGGAAAAAATCAAAGAGTGGTCGCGCGGAGAGGTGACAAAACCAGAGACCATCAACTATCGCACCCAGCGTTCTGAAAAAAGCGGTCTCTTTGATGAGAAAATTTTCGGTCCCGATAAAGACTATGAGTGTTACTGTGGTAAATATCGTGGTATTCGCTACAAGGGTATTGTCTGCGAAAAATGCGGGGTAGAAATTACGCGCTCTATCGTGCGTCGCGAGCGTATGGGACATATTGATCTTGCAGTACCTGTTTCGCACATTTGGTTTCTCCGTTCTATGCCGAGCCGAATCAGTATGATTCTCGGTCTTACGTCGGCGGAAGTGGAGAAAGTTATCTATTTTGCTGGTTATGTTGTGACGGCAGTCCACGAAAATGAACGCGCGCAAATCCTTAAAGATCTTGATGCGGAATACAAGGCAAAATCAAAAACTGTTCAGGATGAAAAAACAAAAGACGCTCTCAAAGAGGTTTACCTACAAACCAAGAAAGACATTGATAGTATTCAGCGCGGCATTGTGCTTGATGAAGTCGCGTACCATAATTTTTCTGTTAAATACAGCACGCTCTTTGACGCGGGCATTGGTGCCGAGGCCGTCCACAATATTCTTCGTAATGTCGATTTGAAAAAACTCATCACGCAACTTGAAGAAAATCGCGAAAAAGCCGGGGCTGCTGAGCGCGAGCGTATCGACAAGCGTCTGTCGCTCGTGCGTTCTATGTATGCGGCAGGTATTCGTCCAGAGTGGATGTTCTTAACGAGAATTCCGGTTATCCCGCCAGGTTTGCGCCCAATGGTGCCGCTCGATGGCGGTCGTTTTGCCACGTCTGATATCAACGATTTGTATCGTCGAGTTATCAACCGCAACAACCGTCTCAAAAAACTAAAAGAAATTAGCGCGCCGGAAGTTATTTTACGTAACGAAAAACGCATTTTGCAGGAAGCGGTTGATGCCCTTATTGACAGCTCTATTCGTCACGGTTCTGCTTCAGCTGGCCCTACCTCGCTTGCCGCGCGCCGTGCACTGAAATCGCTGGCCGACAACCTAAAGAGTAAGCGTGGTCTTTTCCGTGCCAATCTTTTGGGTAAGCGTGTCGATTATTCTGGTCGCTCGGTTATTGTAGTTGGTCCGGAGCTTGCGCTCGATCAATGCGGTTTGCCGAAACATATGGCCTTGGAACTCTTCCGCCCTTTCATTATCGCGGAACTACTTAAACGCGAATTAGCCTACAACATTCGTTCAGCCGGTCGCTTGATTGATGACGGCATTCCGGAAGTGTGGGCGATTTTGGAAGAGGTGATTAAGGGAAAATATGTAATGTTGAACCGGGCGCCTACTTTGCACCGTCTTGGTATTCAAGCCTTTCGACCAGTGCTCATTGAAGGCAATGCTATTCAGGTGCACCCACTCGTTTGCGGTGCTTTCAACGCTGACTTCGACGGCGACCAAATGGCGGTGCACGTTCCACTTTCTCGTCAGGCTCAACTTGAGGCCGCCGAAATTATGGCGTCGAATAAAAATATTTTGAAGCCCGGCTCTGGCGATCCGACCGTTTCGGCTAAGATGCTCGATATTGTGCTTGGTTGCTATTGGGCCACCAAAATTGTGCCTGGTGAAAAAGGGGAGGGAAAAATTTTCGCCGACGCCGCTAGTGCTATTACAGCGCGTGATTTTGGCGAAGTTGCCATTCGCGCTAAAATTAAAATTTTGCCCGAAGCTGGTCCTAAATATACAGCGTTTGATGGCAAGCCGTTTGAAACATCCGTTGGCCGCCTCCTCTTTAATGCTGCGCTGCCCGCCGATTATCCATTTCTTAACACTGAAATAGATCGCAAGAAAATGGGAGCGTTAGTAAACGACATCATTGATCGCTACGGCATTGACGCTGTTCCAGCAAACCTCGATAAGATCAAAAAGTTTGGATTTTCTTTTGCAACCTACTCCGGTATTACCTGGGGTATTGATGACGTAACTATTCCTGACGGTAAGCAAGCTCTTGTGGAAACGGCGCACAACAAGGCGCAGGCAATAGAGGCTCAATACAACGGCGGTCTTCTTTCTGAAGAGGAACGTCGGCGGGCCATTATTGAAATTTGGCAGGGAGCTAAGAGTCAGATCGAAAAACTTATTCCGCAGGCACTTGACGAAAATGGTCCTGTGCATGACATGGTCATCTCTGGCGCGCGCGGTTCTCTCGCTCAGATTACGCAGATGGTGGGTATGAAGGGTCTCATTACCAATACTGCCGGCGAGACGATTGAATTTCCCATTATCTCATGTTCGAAAGAGGGATTGACGCCGATTGAATACTTTATTACTACCCACGGCTCTCGTAAGGGTCTTACTGATACCGCCCTCAACACTGCCAAGGCTGGCTATCTGACGCGAAAACTTTTCGTCGTCGCTCAAGACACTATTATTACTGAAGAAGATTGTGGAACTAAAGATGGGGTCTGGGTACACCGCGATAGTGGTTTTGGTTTGGAAATCTCAATGGCTCGTGTTGCGCGCGGTCGTATTGCTGCCGCAGATGTGGTTGCTTCTGATGGTACAGTGCTCGTGAAGCGGGGCCATCTTATTGTAAAAGCTGATGCCCAAAAAATAGAAGCAGCTGGTGTAAAAAGTGTCTGTGTACGTTCGCCGATGACCTGTAAAACAATTGGCGGTATTTGCGCGCACTGCTACGGTTACGATCTTGGTCGTGATGCCCTTATCGATCTCGGTGAGGCGGTTGGTACGGTTGCGGCTCAAGCTATCGGTGAACCCGGTACCCAGTTAACGATGCGCACCTTCCACACTGGCGGCACGTCGCAAGTTGGCGGTGACATCACCATGGGTTTGCCACGCGTTGAAGAACTCTTCGAGAAGCGCTCGCCTAAAACCCGGCGGTAGTTGTCCGC